>NZ_LSJO01000587.1:0-8731 GCF_001556735.1 Sphingomonas sp. CCH9-F2
GGCGCAGCAGTCCTTGACGAGGAACAGCGTCAGCGCGCGCAGGCCGTCCAGATCGGCGCGGTAGATGATCGAGCGGCTATGGCGTTCGGAGCGGACCAGGCCAGCGCGGGCGAGAATGCCGAGGTGCGCCGACATCGTGTTCTGCGGCACATCGAGCTGACGGGCGATTTCGCCGGCCGCCATCCCGGCGGGTTCGTGACGGACCAGCAGGCGGAACACATCGAGGCGCGTTCCCTGCGCCAGTGCCCCAAGCGCAACGATAGCCGAATCATTTTCCATATATCCAGCATAGCAGATATATGGCGTGGCGCTACTGTTGCTCGGTTATTCGTGGATCAGGTATCTCGCCACTCACCCGGCGAAGGATTTTTGGGAAGGTTTAGGGCGTCCCGTTTGTCGATCCTTTACGGGAAAGGTTGCCCCCGGGCGAGCGCCGCTTTTCTGTCGCTGTCGCGGTCCCGGATGACGATTCTGTCCGGGAGGGTTCAGGTCGCGAATCGGCGGATCGATGTGCCCGCGATGATCTGACGCATGGTGCGCCGGATCTTGCGGGAGATCCATCATGACCGCGACCGCCAACAACGCCCCGACCACCCCGGCAGATAAAGACGTCGAGCCGACGTCGACGAACACCGAAACGGCTTCGCCCACGGGCGCTACTATCGCAACCAAGCTGTCCCCGAGCCAGCAGGCGTTTGCGTTGGGCCTGGCTGAGGAGACGAAAGCAGCCGACAGGGCTGACGGTTTTAGTGGAGGCGACGATGCCACCGGTACCTTCGTCGCTGCGCCGCCGGTGGCAGGCGAGTTCCGGCTGCCACTCTCGAAGCTCGGCGAGTGGCCGTATCACCTGCGCGTGGGATCGCGCGAGCAGGGCGCGCACTTTCACGCGCTTTCGCTGACCGCCGCCGAACCGGACGACCTGCGCCCGCTGGTCGTTCTGCCGGAGGTCGATGGCGTGCATCCGATCGTGGACGGCCGCTTTACCTGGCACGCGCTCAAGGCAGTCCACATTGGCAACGAGGACGTCATGGTCCGTTGCGTGCGCTACGCCGGCACCGAGGCGGATGCGATCGCTTCGATGTGCGACACCGCGCTCGGCACGATCGAGGCCAGTGCCATGGAGAAGGCGCAGGCGCTCCTGAACCTCCAGCAGGTCAACGGAATTAGCCAGCGCGCGATCGCCGAACGCTACCCGCGCCTGACCAAGGACAAGGTCAGCAACATGCTGATCGCGGCCCGGATGCGGCAGGCGTATCCGGTGCTGTTCGATATCCTGGCCGAGCCGGATCTGTCGCCGATCTCGTACGGGACCACCATCCTCACGCTCCGCAAGGATCTGCCGCCCGAGGCGTTCCAGGCGATGCTCGACCGTGCCGAGGACATCGCCGCCAACGGCGAGCGGCTCACGCCCAAGGAGGCGCTCGCCGCGCTCGATGCGGATGGCGATACGGAGGCGTCGATCGCCGACAGGCCGACTAAGCCGAAGCCGGTCGTGCCGGTGAAGAGCGAAGAAATCTTCGGCCACGACGACCAGCCGGTCGCCGCCTACGAACGCTTCTCCGACGACGTCGATCGCATCAGCCTGCCCGACGTGTCGACGATGTCGATCGAGGAACGCGAGGTCGCCGCCAAGGCCTGCATCGCGCTCGTGCGCCGCCACTTCGGCGTGGACCAGCAGGGCTGAGGGAGGTTGGTCGGAGCGATCGACCGTGGACACGCCCACTTCTTCTTCCCCGGCCGGGGATGGCGGGACCGGTTCGAGGCGACTCGATCCGGGACTCGTCGAGCTCGTGAGGGCGCTTGCGCGGGCGAGTGCGGTACGGGACATTGCCACTGCCCGCCGCCGAAAGTCCGCCGATGAAAACCCTAGTTTACGCTCGCTTCTCCAGCCTGCTCCAGAACAGCCGGTCGATCGAGGACCAGATCACGATCTGTCGTGAACGCTGCGAGCGTGAAGGGTGGGAGATCGTCGAGGTCTATACCGACTACGCCATATCCGGCGCGGCCGGCATCGGCGAGAGCCAGCGGCCGGGCCTGGCCGCCATGCTCGCGCGGATCGAACGCGGCGGGGTCGACCAGGTGCTCGCCGAATCCACCGATCGCATCGCGCGGCACGAGGGCGACAGCTTCGCCATCCGCGAGCGGCTCGCCTTTGCCGGTGTCCGTCTGTTCACGTTGACCGATGGCGAGATCACCCACCTCACCGGCACCATCAAGGGGTTGATGGATGCCAACTTCCGCAAGGAACTGGGCGCCAAGATCAAGCGCGGCCAGCGCGGCACGGTCGCGCAGGGACGGTCGCCGGCTGGGCTGGCCTACGCTTATCGGATGGCTAACCGAATCGATGCGAACGGTCGCGCCATCCGAGGATTGCGCGAGATCGACACCGAAAAGGCGCAGGTCGTGATCCGCATTTTCCAGGACTATGCCGATGGTCGCAGCCCCAAGCAGATCGCAGAGCGCCTGAACGCCGAGGGTATCCCCGGCCCGCGCGGCGATCGCTGGCGCGCGACCACGCTGCGTCCCGATCGTACGCGCGGCAACGGTCTGCTCCAGAACGAACTCTACATCGGTCGCATCGTCCATAATCGCACGTCGAAGGTGGTCGAGCCGATGACGCGCCGCGTTCGCATCCGGCCAAATTCGCCCGACCAGTGGGTGATCGAGGACGTGCCGCACCTGCGCATCATCGATCAGGATCTTTGGGACAGGGTCCAGAGCGGCCTCCGTCGTCGCGAGGGCGGAGCGCCGGTCAAGCAGCGACGGGCTCGCCATATGCTCTCCGGCCTCGGCGTCTGCGGCGTATGCGGCGGCTCATGGAACGTGCGAACCGCTACTTACTGGGGTTGCGGCAGTCGCACCGAGGGCAGCGGCTGCACCAACAACCGTAAGATCTCGACCGAAAGCTATGAACGTCGCGTGCTGACGGGCCTGCGCGAACGGATGCTCGATCCCGACCTCGTCGAGCTTTTCGTTGCCGAGTATCGCGAAGAATATGCCAAGCGCGTCGCCAAGATGCGTCGCGAGCGCGGAGCTGTCGAGCGCCGGCTCGCCAATGCGACCGCAACGATCGATCGCCTCGTTGCCGCGATCGGTGCCGGGGCGGGGACTTTCGACCAGTTTCGCGACGCGCTGACGAAAGCGCGAACGGACCGCGAAGCGGCTGTGGCCGAGATGCAGGAGCAGGATGCGGAGCCGGTTGTGGCGCTGCATCCCGCAATCGCAGCAGACTATCGCCGCCAGATTTTGAGGCTTCAGGCTGCGCTGGCCGATCCGGAGGCCAACCAGGAGGCAACGACCGCCTTGCGCGCGCTCATCGATCGAATCGTGCTCACGCCCAACCCGGACGGACGCGGCGTAGCAATACAAGTGGAAGGCCGTCTTGCCGGCATCGTTGCACTTGCCACCGGGCGCGAGCCGCCGGAGGCACTTACTGCAAAGGTGGAGCGGGTGAAGGGAATCGAACCCTCGTCGTAAGCTTGGGAAGCTTCTGCTCTACCATTGAGCTACACCCGCATTTCAACGACTTAGCGTCGATAAGGCCCTCTGAACGGCGCCGGTTTATAGTTCCGGCTTACAGTGGGCGGGGTAGCCAATGCCACGGGGCCCGTCCTTCCGTCAACATGCATCGCCCGCGTTGCCGTGGCATTCATCACCTGGCCAGACCTCGGGCGATGCGCCTGCCAAGCGCAATCTGGCGGGCGGTGTCGCCGACGTAGATGCGGCAGATCTGCGTAAACTCATCGACAGACCATCCCATGATACTGGCGATCTCGGCATCGGCGAGGTCGGTCTTAATCATGAGATAGGTGGCGAACGTGCCGCGGACATCTGTGCCGACTGCTCTTCATCGCCTTCTTGACGATGGCGAACTCCCCAACTCACGACCATGTGACTCGTGCAAGGTCTTCCCGCCGCAACCCAGTCGCGGAACAGGAGAGAATGGCCCGGTATACCACGCGGCGCGCTTCTCTCGTTGCCTTTTCAAAAGTCGCCAGATCCTCCTTGGTCCAAATGATCTCCGCCCTTCTGCCGGTTGACGTAAATCTTCGCGATCTTTTCAGCGGCATCGATCTTCAGATCACCACGCTGAGCGCCGTATTTGAGTATCGCGCGCAGGACCGTAACGAGATTGTCTGCAGCGCCCGGCCTCTTTTAACGTTCACCGCGTCAGTCGACGATCTTGGCGATCATTGGCGTATGGTCGAATGCCGCAAGCGGGACCTCGCCCCATTTCAGTTCGATGGCGCGGACGCTCGAACTCCACGTCTTCTGCGTCTTCGGTGCAAGGTTTGACCATTCCGGAGCGTCTTGCCCCTTTCAACATCCGCCGGCATCATGGCCAGGCCTGCGTTAGCGCCGCGTCGATTTCCCGCGACGTGGGCAGGCGCAACAGATCGAGCTGTTGGTCATTCCATCGGATCAGGCCGCGATCCGCAAAGGCCCGCAGCCATCCCTCCATCGGCCACCGTTGCCAGCGCCGCTGAAAATAGCGGGCGTTGCGGACGATGTCGGCGATATGCTGAAGCGGCGGATCATAGCCGTCATGGTGCTGATGGCAGGCGATGGCGCCACCGACGAACAGCAGTCGCAATCCGGCGTCGGCCGCGCGAAACCCAAAATCCGTGTCTTCCCCGCCATAGCCGGTGAAGCCTTCGTCGAACCCGCCCAGTGCGTCGAACCGCGCCCGCCGGATGGCGAAAGCGAGCGACCAGAAAAGGCCGGGATTGCGCTCGTCGCGGATACCGTGAGCGGGGAAGCTGCGAACCGGATGAGCGCGACCGCGCGCCAGCAGATCGTTTTCCTCCCATGCCCCGCGCGCATCGTCCGGCCCAAGATAGCGGACGTCGGCACAGAGAAGCGCATCCTCCACCGTCAGTACCTCGACCAGCCGGCCGATACAGGAAGCGAGCGGAATGCAGTCGACATCCAGGAAGATGAGCTTGTCGTGCGTGGCGAGCCGGGCGGCCCGATTGCGCGCCGCGGCCAGTGGAAGGCCTGCGGTTTCGAACCGATCGATGCACACGTGAAAGGGGCATCGCGATAGCGACACCGGCTCGTCGCTCATGTCGACGACGATCAGTTCCTCGGGTTGCAGTGCGCTGCGGCGCAATCCCTCGACAAGCTGTTGCAGATGGGCGCGCCGGTTACGGACGATGGTGCAGACCGACACCCCCATCAGCGCCGCTTCCACAGATCGAGCCGATAGCCCGTGCACTGCTCCGCCTGCTCGACGCTGAAATCGTCCGCGACGCCGGCCCAGAGTTTTTCCACGGCTTCGTCGCCGCTCTGCGGATAGTCCGTCTCGCCCGTATAATGGACGAGGATCACGCGTCCGCCCGCGACGATGTGCGACCGCAGCCACGCGCCAGCGCGTTCCAGATCCACCCCGCCCCAATAATAGGCGACCTCCGACAGCACCACGAGGTCGAACGCCGCATCGTCTGGCGTCTGTCGGGGGAACGCCATCTGTCGCAGCACCAACCCGCGATGGTCGCCCATGCGTTCCCTCGCCTTCGCCAGTGCGTGAGCGCTGATATCCACCGCCAGCAGCGTATCACACAGGCTGACGAGCCGTTTCGTCAGGACGCCGTGCGCACAGCCAATCTCCAGCGCACGGTCGTAGCGCCGATCGGACAGCACCCGGAGCGTATGATCGAACTTGGCCGCCTCATAGGCGCTGCTCGCCAGATCCCATGGATCGTCGTCCGATGCGAAGATGCCGTCAAAATAGGCGGCGTCGAGCGATCCGGTCATGAGGCGATCCTTCGCAACGTCAATATGTCGTCGGCCTGCATCCGCACCTGCCGCGCGGCGAGACGAAAGCCGTCGCCGAGCAGCGGCGTCGTCTGGCTGCGATGCGCGTGGAGGGCGGCGCGCCGCTTGCCCGGCGGCATCGGCGGCGTCCTCAGCCGGCGGGCGCCTGCCGCGGGCACACTCCAGACGTGATAGCCGAAGACTGAAACTACCCGCCGCGCGATGGACGCGGCGGCCTGCGCAAGACGATAGGCGGCCTGGTGATCGCAATGCCGGTCCAGCCGGTCGCTGACGGCGATCGCATCGATCTTGCGGTCGCGCAGCCATCCCGCCAGCGTGGCCGCGCTCCGGCGAAAGGCGGCGCTGCCTGCTTCGTGCGGGTGGGCGTCGCGCCAGTCGAGCCAGTCGACCGGGACTTCGCCCGCACCCAGCCGGCGCAACGCGCCGCGCGCCTCCGCCTTGCGCACGATCGCCAGACGTGGTGTGCCGTCTGGATGCGATCCTGTCCCGTCCGTCAGATAGACGACGCCGCCCAGCCTTCCGTGCTTCGCGGCATGGGCGATCAGCGCACCCGCGCCCAGCGTCTCGTCGTCGGCATGCGGCGCCACGACCAGCCAGCGGGCGGCGGCCCAGCGGCTGGCGATCAGGGGTTGCGCCATCACCAAAGCCGATCGTCCTCGGGCCACACATCGTGGTCGAGCAGCACCTTGGCGGCTTCGTCCCGGGCATGGTCGGGACCGGCCTGGCGCAGATAAAGCGAAAGATCGCGGATGATCTTGTCCGCGCGCTCCCCGTCGAGCGCGCTGCGCGTGCCCAGGATGCGGGCAGCCGCTTCCATGACGACGAAGCCGGCATCTTCGACCACTCCACGGGCCAGCCGGGAGACGGCAATGCTGTCCTGCGCGCCGTCGGCGAAACGGCGGGCGGCCTCCGTCACCCAGAAGCCGGCGCTGCGCGTCGCGACGGCGGCCTGAGCGAAGCGCGCCCTCTGCACCGGGTCCTCGCGCGCCGCCGTGCGCATCAGCCGGCGGGTTTCGGCAAGAAGCGCCTCGATCCCGCCCAGCTGGACCGCGCAGAACCGCCAGGCGCCGGCGGTGAAGCGTGGATCGCGATCATAATCCCCCGGCGCGCCCAGCAGCGTGGTTTCGGAAAGGCACAGGCCCTCGACGCTATATCGTCCGCTGACGCTCGCGCGCATGCCGCGCACCCGCCATCCGGTCAGGTCGGCGCGCTCGGGGTCGTTGGCGGGGGCGATCGCCAGCCGGCGCTCGGACCCCTCGCAGGCGATGGTGATGAGCGCATAGTCCAGTCCGCCCGCACCGCTCGCAAAGTGCTTTTCGCCAGACAGGACATGCGGCGCCGCAGCGCTCATGGCGACGCCGGGTGCCGGCTCGGTCGCCCATACGCCGAACCATGCCCCGCGCCCCAGTGCCTCGTTCAGCCATGCGCGCTGTTCCGGGTTCGCGAACCAGTCGAACAGCAGCAGCGCATTGACATGGCCTTCGAACAGTCGCCCGATGCTGAGGTCGCCGCGCCCGACCTGCCGTAGCGCAAGAGCCATTGACCTGGCCTGATCGTGTGGGCTTGCGAAGCGCTCGCCGCCACAGGCCATGGGCGCGAAGCGCCGATGCAGGCCGGCACGAACCAGCAGGCAAAGGCTGTCGACCGGAAAATGCGGAGCGGCGTCATAGCGCGCGCCCAACTTGGCAAGCGCATCGACAAGCAAGTCCGGCCGCTCCGGCGACGGCTGGGCAGGTGCGGTCACGTCATACCTCTTTCCTGATGTCCGATTGCTGGGCGAGGGCGCCGATCCATCCGGCGACCCGCGCCGCGCCGCCGACCTCGCACAGGGCATCGGGCCAGCAAGCTGCCATCGCCTGCGCCTTGGCGATATGTCGAGGAAACGCCGCAGGCTCCGGCCAGTTTTCGAGGACGACGGCTGCGCCCAGTGCAGCGAGCCTATGCGCCTTCGAACCCTGTTCGTCGAAGGGGCGCGGCTCGGGCAGGCACAGGAACGGCCGTCGATGCGCCAGCACGGAGGCGAGCAACCCGTCGCCGGCAGCGCCGATGACGACAGCGGCTTCGGCAATCCTGCGGTCGGCATCCTCGACCCAGCCGAGCAGCGACAGGTTGGGCGGCGGATCGGCCGGCGCGGTGCACGGGCCGATGACCTGCCATGGCCTGTCCGGCATCGCTCTGGCTGCCTGCGCCCAGCGTTCGCCGTCGGAAGGCGCGCCGCCGCGCCCGATCACGACAAGGATATGATCGCCGGGCGCGACGTGCGCGTCTGATACGGGCGTGACGATGGTGGGGGCGTGGAAACTTTTCCTTCGCACCCACGGCGGCAGGTCCGGCTCGTCCAGTGCCGCATGGAACGGTGCCAGCAGCGCGGTGGCGCTCGCAAAGGCGTCGAGGTGCGGGCGGTCGATCCGTTTGCCGTTCAGGCGGACATAGACGGTCGGCACCGATGCCAGACGTGCGAGCATTGCCACCTCGACCGACACGTCCACGATCACGAGCGCCGGTCGCGCCGTCGCGATCCATTGGGTGAGCGCGGCGGTGCGCCGACGTATGCCGTCATGGTCGATCGGGGCGTAGTGGAGGGCAGGGGGGCGGTCCGTGCCGTCCACCCCGGCGAAGCTGTCATCCAGCCGGTCGTCGGGCAGGTCGATGCAGGGCAGGTCGCCGCTCCGCCCGGAAAGGCCCGTGCCCAGCAGGGTGACCGGGCGATCCATCGCCTGCCCGATCGCGATGGCCCGCTGCCGATGGCCGTCACCGTGATGGTGCACATAATAGCCGATCGGGCGGGTCATCCAACCTCCAGCCCCGGCAAGGGTATGTCGCAGGGAAGCGGCGGCAGGCGCTGCTCGGCCTCGTGCAGCAGGGTGCCCAGGAGCGGCCTTTGTTCGCGGCGCCAGCGGGCCCGCTCTTGCCAATGGCGAAAATCCGGTACCGCCGGGCTTTCGCCGCGCGC
>NZ_LSJO01000588.1:0-493 GCF_001556735.1 Sphingomonas sp. CCH9-F2
CCCCGGAGGAGGAGGCGGTGATGGGCCCCGGCCCCGATCATCGCGATGCGCCCGCGATGGCCGTGCTCGCCGCCGCGCGCGATGCCTGGTTCACGAAGCGGGCCGCTCCGGCGCGCGCGGCGTCAGGCGGACCGGAGGGTGTCGCGGACGGCTGGCGCGACGGTCCCGACGCGGTGGCGGGCGGCGGCGGGTGACCGCTGCGTCAGCGTGCCCCCTCGCCGGGCGCGCGCGCGCTGATCGCCAGCGCGTGGATCCGCTCCGCCAGCAAATCGGCCAGCGCGTGGTTGACCATCCGCTGGCGCGCGACGCGGCTCTGCCCCGCGAAGGCGGCGCTTTCGACCGTCACGTGGAAATGGCTTTCCCCCGTGCCGTCGTCGCCCATGTGCCCGCGATGCCGCGCGCTGTCGTTCACCACCTCCAGCCGGGTGGGGGACAAGGCGGCGGTCAGCCGTTCGGCGATCGCCTCCGCGACGGTCGGGGCGGGGGCGATCGC
>NZ_LSJO01000589.1:0-1367 GCF_001556735.1 Sphingomonas sp. CCH9-F2
ACCCCGCCCTTCCCGCTGGCGACCGCGACGATCCGCCGCGCCACCCGCTCGGCGGTGACGACCACGCGCACCTCATGTCCGGGCAGCGACGCGGCCATCCGCACGCTCGCCTCCAGCGCGTCGCGCGCGGTCGCGTCCAGCCCGGTCGCATCGACCACCACGCCGATCCGCTGCCCCTCGATCCGCACCGTCGCACGGTCGCCCGCGACGGCGCGCACCGCGTCCTTCACCTGCATTTCGCTCATGGACATGATCCGTTACGCGCGCTCGTGCGGCTTGGCACTGTTTTTCGGGCGCGCCGCTCCTATAAAGGCGGATATGACCATCCTGCGACGCTGGCTCCGGCGCCCGATCATCCTTGCCGCCGACAACAATGACAATGGCCCATGGGGCGGCGGCGGGGACGACAGTGCCGGCCCGCGAAACCCGTGGTCGACGCCCCCCGGCGGCGGGCGCCGCCCCGCGGCGAAGCCCACCGCGCTCGACGAATTCCTCAAGAAGGCGCGCGGCGGCGGCAACGGCGGCGGCGGGTTCGGCGGTGGCGGCGGCCCGCAGTGGCAGGCGGGCGCCAACGCGCGGATGCTGTGGCTGATCGGCATCGCGCTGCTGGTCGGGCTGTGGCTGCTGCTCACGTCCTTCCACCAGATCGGCCCGCAGCAGCGCGGCGTGGTGACCTATTTCGGGCGCTACGCCGGCGAACTCGAACCGGGCATCCGCCTCACCCTGCCCGCGCCGATCGTCAACGTGACGAAGGTGGACGTCGAACAGGTACGCACCGACGAATTCCCGCAGGAAGGCGGGGAGATGGTGCTGACCGGCGACCAGAACATCATCGACCTGGCCTATACCGTGCGCTGGCGCGTCTCCAACCCGCGCGATTACGTGTTCGAGATCAAGGATCCGCAGGAAACCGTGCGCGCCACCGCGGAAAGCGCGATGCGCGCGGTGCTGGCCACCACCACGCTGAACGAGGCGATCGGCGCGGGCCGCACCACGATCGAGGCGCGCGTGGCGCAGATGATGCAGGAAATCCTCGACAGCTACGAAGCGGGCGTGCGCGTCCAGGGCGTGTCGATCAAGCAGGCATCCGCCCCGCCCCAGCTGGCCGACGATTTCAACGCCGTCACCGCCGCGCAGCAGGAAGCGGTCGGCAACCTCAACAACGCGCGCTCCTATTCGCAGCAGGTGATCGCGCGCGCGCAGGGCGAGGCGTCGGCGTTCAACCAGGTGTACGAGCAATATCGCCTCGCCCCCGAGGTGACGCGCCGCCGCATGTATTACGAGACGATGGAGGCCGTACTGGCCAGGACCAACAAGACGATCGTGGAGACGCCCGGCGTGACGCCCTATCTGCCGCTCGGCGAGGG
>NZ_LSJO01000059.1:0-18635 GCF_001556735.1 Sphingomonas sp. CCH9-F2
CCGCCGACCGCCAGCAGCGCCGGCCCGGCCAGCGCCGCGGCCGCATAGAGACCGGCGAGCAACCGCAGTCCCTGTCGCGCGTCCGGCATCGCGAGCGGCACCAAGGCGGTCACCGTGCGTCCGGCGGTGAGCAGGACCAGCATCGTCCCCGCGTCGGGGCTGACGGTCGTTGGCGGGAGATGCATGACGCCCTTGCCCAGTGCGGCCAGCGCAACGATCCCGGCGACGCTTCCGGCCAGGAACCGCCACGGCAATCCCGGCGCATCCCCCGCGTCGCCTCGCTCCGGGGGCGCCGGCATCCGGATCAGCAGCGGCAGCACCGCCGCGCCGCCGATTAGCGCCGCGACCGCGAGGCCACCCAGTAGCCAGGGGATCGACGCCCGATCGCCCAGCAGGTGCAACCCCGTCCCGACCAGTGCCGCCGCCGCGCCGCTGCCCAGCGTCCGCCCGCGCGACAGACGCGTGGCCGCCGGCAGATCGGCGGCCAGCCGTGACAGGAGCGCATTGTGCGGCACGTCATAGGCGGCATAGCCGAGCCGAAACGCCAGCGTCGCGGTCAGCAGCGCGCTCCACCCGAACGGCGCGGCCAGCACGGTCAACGGAAAGGCGAGCGCCGCCACCAGCATGCCGCCGGCGGCAAGGCGCGGCGTGCCGCCGGGACGCCGGTCCAGCCACGCACCGACCGCAAGGTCCGCACCGGCATTGGCGGCCAGCCCGATCAGGAACAGCCAGCCTGCCAGCGCCGGATCGACGCCATACAGGCTGACCAGTGCGTAGATGGTGACCAGGTCGCTGGCCGTCCACAACAGGCTCTTGGCGACATGCGCGGCATAATAGGCGCCGTGCGCCCGCGCCGGTCTCATCGGACCCAGCGCACCTTGTAGAGATGGATGCCGTCCAGTGCGATCCGCCGCTGGTCGCTGCCGTCGGCCGCCATCACGGTGAAGCCGCGCGCCCACCATTTCTCCTCGGCCTGAACCCAGGCGACGCGTCCGCCGGTCATGCTCACCGCCTTGACCCGCAGGGCCGGGTTGAGCGGCGCATAGGGGATGAAGCTGCCGTCATCAGGATCGAACCGCCATGCGCCGTCGTCGGTGGTCACATAGTAGCGACCACCGCCCGCCGATGACAGGTCGTGTCCGTCGCGTCGCCCCGGCAGCGTCCAGCGCGCGACTTCGATCAGCCGGGCGGCACGCCCTTTGCCGGTCAGGCGAAATGCCTGCACCAGGTCGTGCGACAGCGCGAACAACTGGTGCCGCTGCGCATCCCACACCACCCCATGTCCCGATGGCAGCGGCAGGGTCTGCACCACCTGCTCGCTGCGTTGCCGGTCGAATAGCTGCAGTCGGTCGCCCCGCGGCGCGATCGACAGCGCGACGACGATTCGTCCGCCCGGCAGCAAATCCGCCGAATGCGCCATTGGCACGCGCGCCCGGAACGTGACGCGCCCGCTCGCGCGATCGATCAGCACCGCGCCGCCGGTCGAGGCGGTGACGAGGATCGCGCGACCATCGTCGACGGGCTTGCACTCGTCGATATGGGCCATCAGCCGCGTGCGATAGTCGGCGGGCAAATCCTGCGCATCGCGGGCGGTCCATCGCCAGACCTCCACTGGCCCGTCGGGCGCGAGTCGCAGTTCGCGGACTTGATCGTCACCGCAGGCATAGGCCGCCGGATCGGAAACAGCGGCCAGAAAAAGTATCACCGATATCAACATCCTATCGCTCCCCGCACAGTCCTGCGCCCCGAAGCGGGCCGCCGCGTCACCTTTATGTCACTTATAGTCAATAAATGGCTTGTGTGTTTCAGGTCATCGGGGGTTCGACAATGAGGTGTTTTCGCAAGACATGGCGCATTACGCTGCTGGCCGGCGCGGTGCTGCCGGTTTCCGCCGTGGCGCAGCAGGCGCCGGCCGGCGGCGGCGACGGGGACGACATCGTCGTCACCGGCTATGCGCGGCAGAACGCGCAGGCCATCGCCGCCAAGCGCGACAACGACCGGATCGGCGAGTTCCTCGCCAGCGACGAGATCGGGCAGCAGCCCGACTACAACATCTCCGACAGCTTCCGCCGGCTGCCCGGCGTCACCACGGTCTTTGATGAGGACGAGGGCCGCTATGTCGGCATCCGCGGCATGAACCCCAACTTCACCGTCGGCACGCTCGATGGCGCGGTTCTGGCGACCGCCGAGCGGCAGAACCGGCAGCTCAACATGGAGGCGATCCCGACCACCGCGGTGGCGGGACTCGAAGTCATCAAGTCGCGCACTCCGGACGTGGAGGGCAATGCGATCGGCGGCATCGTCAACCTGCGCAGCCGCTCGGCGTTCGATCGCGGTATCCGCACCTTCGTCGGCAATGCCTTCATCGGCATGTCGGACAGCCGCGCGGTGCCCGGCAAGGGCTTCAACCGGCCGACCGACGACGGCCTCAACTATCGCGCCGACGCGACGCTCGCGACGCGGTTCGGAGTGGATGACAGCTGGGGTTTCGTGCTGACCGGCGCCTATAGCCGCAAGCGCCGCGACCAGCAGCGGCTGAACCCGACCGGCTACAGCCAAGTCAACGGCGTCACCGTCGCCAGCGGCATCATCTCGGCCGGCTATCCCAATACGGTCGACCGCTATGGCGGCACCGCCAAGCTCGAATGGCGGCCCGATCCGCGCGTGCAGGCGGAGGTATCGGGCACCTACTTCCAGCAGTCGGACAATGAACTGCGCCACCAGCAGCAGCTGACGCGCGGCACCGTCGACACGACCCGCACGACCGGTGGCACGGCACGGGTCGGCACCGCCGGCGGTTTCCTGCGGTTCAACGACTTCCCGCTGGAAAAGCCGCTCTACGTCGCGCAGGGCAAGGTGAAATGGACCGGCGAGGATGGCCACCACGCCGCCCTGCGCGGCAGCTGGTCGCGTGCGATCTTCCTCGAAGCGTCGAACCAGCTGCAGTTCAACCTGCCCACCAGCGCTGCCAACGCCTATACCCAGACGATGGCGAACGGCGTGCCGATCGCGGTACTCGACAACGTCGCGACCTTCACCAATCCGGCCAGCTATACCTTCGCCTCCTACACGCCCTATCGCGACCGTTCGCTCGACCTGGTGCGTGAGGCGCAGTTCGACTGGGGCTATCGCGATACCGCACGGGATCGCGGCCTCGGCATCGGCGCCGGGCTGAAATATCGCGCCGCTACGCGCGATTTCGACACGCGGCAGGCGGTATGGGGGCTGGCCAGCGGCACGACGCTGAACGCCGCCAATCTCGTGCTGCCCGACCGCTGGTCGCCGCTCTACACCGGTGGGCAGAGCCGGCCGCAGCCGCTGCTCGATTTCGATGCGTTCAAGCGATACTTCGATCAGAATGCGGCGAGCTTCACGCTGAACGCCGCACAGACCGCGCTCAACGAACGGCGCTCGGACTATATTGTCGGCGAGAAGGTGATGGCCGGCTATGTCCTGCTCCGCCACACAGGCGACCGCCACAGCCTGATTACCGGCATCCGCTACGAGGATACGGAGACGACGATCGACGGCTTCCGCGTCGCCGGCAGCACGCTGACCCCGCTATCGCGCGGTGCGAGCTATGGCAGCTGGCTGCCCTCCGCGACGTTCAACTACAACCTGTCCGATCCGCTGCGGCTACGGCTCGCCTATTACAAGGCGATCGGGCGCCCCAGCCCCAGCGACCTCGGCACCAACGAGACGCTGAACCAGACGACGCTGGTCCTGACGCGCGGCAACCCGGACCTGCGCCCGCGCGTCGCGCAGAATTTCGATGCGAGCCTCGAATATTACATGCCGGGGGATAGCGGGCTGATCTCGCTGGCAACCTTCTACAAGGACATTCGCGACGACATCTATTCGCAGGCGGCCGGCACGACGGTGATCGACGGCACCGTCTATCAGGTCACGCAACCGCAGAACCTCGCCGGGTCGCGCGTGTTCGGCATCGAAGGTGCGGTGGTCGTCAACAAGCTGCGTTTCCTGCCCGGTCCGCTCGCCGACTTCGGCGTATCGCTCAACGCGACCTATCTGAACGGCAAGGCGCGCTTCCCGGGCGGCGGCAGCTTCGAGCGCTTGACCCAGCAGCCCGTGTTCCAGGGCAATGCCGCCCTGTTCTACCAGCGCGACTGGCTGCAGGCGCGTGTCAGCTACGCCCATATCGGCCGGCAATATACCTCGATCAGCCCGACCACGCCGACCAGCAACCGCTATGATCAGCCGTTCGATCAGGTCGATCTGCAGACGCGCATGACGTTCGGCCCGATCCAGATCATCGGCGAGGTCCGCAACGCCACCGATGCGCATCGCGAGAATTTCGATGGGTTCGGCACCCGCGACCAGAATTTCTTCGGACGCCAGTTCTGGCTGGGCGCGGCGGTGAAGCTGTGAGTGCGCGGCTCGCGCTGCTCGCCCTGGCGGCGGCGTGGCAGGCACAAGCCGTCACGCCCGCGGACCGACCGCTGTTCGACGGCGTCACCTATCGACAGGAACGGCGCGGCGATCCCGCCGCCGACCCGATGGTGATCCATATCGTCACCCTCGACCTGACGCGTCCCGGCCTGCGGCTGGGCGTGACTCCGCCGGACCGGTCGCGGGGTATGGAATATGTCGCGCATACGGTGCGCGACGCGCTGATCGCCAACCATGCGCAGGTCGCGGTCAACGCCAGCTATTTCCTGCCGTTCTTCGGCGGATCGCCCAAGGGCGACGATTACTATCCGCACGCCGGCGAACCGGTGTCGGTGTCCGGCGCGGCGATGGGCGGCGGACGGGTGGCGTCGCCGGTCGAAATCGACCAGGACCTGCGCGTCTCGGCGATCCTGTGCATCGGCCGCCGCACGGACATCCGCGCCGGACAGCGGTGCCCTGCCGGCACGCGCGATGCCATCGCCGCCGGCCCGCATCTGCTACAGGGCGGGCAGCCCGTCCCGCTCCACCGCGCGCTGATCGCGGAGGGCGGAAAGGGGCCGCGCACGGCGTTCGGACTGTCCACCGACCGGCGACGCGCCTGGATCCTCGTCGTCGACGGCCGCCAGAAGGGGTATAGCATGGGCGCGGACAACGGCACGCTGGTCGCGCTGTTCCGCGAACTGGGCGCGAGCGACGCCATGAGCTTCGATGGCGGCGGTTCGTCGACCCTCGCCGTCGCCGAAGCGACCGGTCCCGTCGTCCTTAACCGGCCGATCCATACGGGCGTGCCGGGGCGAGAGCGACCGGTCGCCAACGAGTTGCTGGTCTTCGCCACACCTCTTTCCCCAACGAAAAAATGATATGGTTCCCGAAAGGATCGCGGTTCGGAATACGATAGCCCCCGAGCACGCGTTCTCCAATCAGAGGCGCAAGGCTGTTCCATACCGGTTACGCGCGGCACATTGACGAACGCGGTCAGGTTATTGCAGTCGATCGCGCCGATCACGTTAGGCCCGGGTTAGGTTGTGCGCGAAGCCGAACAGGTCGACGTGAAACTCGACCGAACCATAGAGGAACAGGCTGAAGTCTGAGGTCCCGACCCACTCGGTCCGGGGCGTGGGGATGGTCGCCGCTGCCCATCGTCTTCCCACCGGACGATGCAGCGCGTTCAGTCAAACGCCGTGGTGCTCAACGAAAGTTGCCGCACCGCATCCGGCAGATCGGCTACCGAATCGATCACGACGTGGGCGCCCGCCGCTCGCAACGTCTCGGCCGAGTCCCTGATGCGTCGGGCGCGTTCGGCCGTCGGTAACGCCGCCAGTTCCGCGGCGGCCAGTCCGACGCCGTTGCCGCTGGCGGCGATCCCGATGGTCCAGACCCCCGCCGCGCGACCCTCGGCGATACCGACCGGGGCATCGTCGACCTTGAGACAGGCTTCGACGGGCCACGCGCCCAGCTCGACCAGGTTCTTCCAGAGCATCAGCGGGGAGGGGCGTCCCTCTGTCGTTTCCCCGGCACAGACGACGCGGTCGGGACGATAGCCCTGTGCGGCGGCGAGCGGCAGGATGTCGGCCATCATCGGGCGGGTATAGCCGGTGCAGGATCCCACCGCGACGCCGGCTGCCTGCAGCCGGCACGCAATATCCGCCGCGCCTGGGATCAGCGTGGCGCAGTCACGCGCGGCCTCGCGCATCATCGGATCGATCGCCGCGAACACGCGGTCGCCATCGGCATCGCCCGGCGCGGTGCCGTGCCGGACCGCCCAAGCGCGCGCGATGCGCGGCTGGCGGAGCAGCGCGGCGATATGATCGCGCTTCGCCCGGCCCATGTCGGCGCGCGCCTCGGCTTCGTCGATCGGCACGCCGACGGCGGCGAAGGCGCGGCACAGCGCGACGACCGGCGCGCGGCTGCCGAAATCGATCATCGTGCCGGCCCAGTCGAACACCACGGCTTTCAGTTGCATCATGCGATTCCTATCCATTCGTCGATCACACGTTCGGCAAGCGCGAAGGCGGTCGAGGCACCGGTTCCGCTGGTCACGACCACCAGCCTGACATCGGGGGCAGGCGCCGCGATCAGATGATGGCGGGCGCCCCACGCATAGGTTCCGGTCCAGCGCTCGATCACCGGCGGCGGCGTGCCCAGGCACTCGGCATAGGCGGCGAGGATGCGCGCCTCCACGGCGGCGGGGGCGAAGGGCGGGGGTGTCGCGGCATAATGATGGCTGTCCCCGACGATCAATGAGCCATCCGCGCTCTGGACGACGATGAGGTGCACGCCATCGGCCAGCATCTCCGCCGCCTCCACCTCCAGCCGCGCGCGCAGCGCCGCCGCTTCGGGCAGGTCGGCATAGCCGGCATAGCGGACCATGCTGAGATCGCCC
Organism: Sphingomonas sp. CCH9-F2; assembly: GCF_001556735.1. Taxonomy (NCBI): domain Bacteria; kingdom Pseudomonadati; phylum Pseudomonadota; class Alphaproteobacteria; order Sphingomonadales; family Sphingomonadaceae; genus Sphingomonas; species Sphingomonas sp. CCH9-F2. The sequence continues at coordinate 6,794 of NZ_LSJO01000059.1, forward strand.
ATCACCGGCGCGGCGATCCGCCAGCCGGGCGGTGCCAGCCGCAGCATCTGCAACGTGCAGCGCGTGATGCCGGCCGCCGCATAGACATCGGGAAACAGCGTCGCCCAGTCGTCGCCCGGACAAAGGACGATGCGGTCCGCCGCGACCGCGCCTTCGGCGGTGTCTAGCCGTCCCTGCGCCACCGCATGGACGGCGGTGCCATAGGCGAAGGTCACGCCATGCGCTTCCCGCAGCCAGGCGGCGAGGCGGGGGATCGCCAGGCGCGATTCGATCCGCAGGTCGTGCGGACTCCAAAGGGCGGCGCGCATGTCGGCGACCATCGGCCAGTCGCGCGCGAGATCGCGGGGTGACAGGCGACAGCATCCGCTGCCCATGTCGGTGGCGAGGAAGGCGTCGAGGACCGCTTCCGCCTCCGGTCGGCGTGCGGTGAGCAGCAGCCCGCGTTGCTCGATCGGGATCGCTGCCGCTTCGGCGACCTCCGCCCAGACCGTGGCGCTGCGGCGCGCCAGTTGCCAGACGTCGCCCGCCGCCTGCCCCGTGACCGTGACGAAGCCGAAGTTGCGGATCGACGCGCCATTGGCGGCGGCATCGCGATCGATCACGACGACCCGCTGACCGCGCCGGGCAGCGGCCAGTGCATGTGCCAGCCCGACGATGCCCGCACCGACGACCGCCAGATCATATCGTTGCATGGCGTCGTCCTTCCAGCGGCGCGGAGAGGAAGCGCAGCGCCGACAATCCGGTCAGTACCAGCACGATGAACGCGGTCGCATAGCTGCAGCGTTCGAAGAAGCCGAGCCATTCGAGATGCGGCGCGGCGATGCTGCGCGCGAGCAGCAGCGCGACGCTGCCCGCATAGCCCGACGAATCGGCGATGTAGATCAGGAAGCCTGCATTGGCCGCCGTGCCGATCGCCGCGATCATCCGGTCGAAGAGCATCGCGTTGAACGGGGTGTAGGCGAGATACAGCCCCGCGCCCGTCAGGGTCATCCATGCCAGCGGCGACAGCATCCCGGCCTGGAAGGCTAGCGTCGCCGTGCCGAGGATCACCGCGCCGGCGGCGATCAGCGCGTGCATCGCCAGCAGCGCGCGGCGATTGTCGCGCACCAGCATCAGTGCCCCCAGCACCCCCAGCGTCACCACCGCCACCGGCAGCTCGCTGAGCGTGAACAAGGTCGCCTGCCCGCCGCGTCCCAGCGCGGCCCAGATCTCCGCGGAAAAATTGTCCCGCACGTCGCGCATCGCGGTCAGCAGCGTATAGGCGAGCACCAGCATCGTCAGCGTCCCGCCGTGCGCCCGCCAGAAGGCCGCCCGTCCCGCCGCCGGCATCGGCACGCGCTCCACCCGTTCGGCGCGGTCGCGCGCATCGGGCGGCGGCAGCCGCTCCAGCTGCCAGAGCGCGATCAGCAGCAGCGGGGTGAAGGCCAGACCGGTCGCCGCCGGCATCCACCATTCGGACACGCCGGCCGCCATCAGCAGGGTCGCGGCCGATTTGACCACCCCCGACGACAGGATGAAGCTGGCGCACAGCATCGCGCCGAGCAATTCGGAGGCGCGTCGCCCCTCGACATAGCTGAACACCAGTCCCCAGATCAGTCCCAGCGGCAGGCCGTTTAGGAACAGGCACACGACGTTCCAGGGGGCCGGGATCAGGGCGAACAGGACGAGCGCGATCCACGAGGCGGCGATCAGCGCGAGGATCAGCCGCGCCCGCGCCTCCCGCCCCGCCTCTGCGATCACGCGCACGCCAATCAGCTTCGACAGGGCGTAGCCCAAAACCTGCGCGATGAGCAGCGCGGTCTTGTAGTCGATCGCGCCATGCCAGCCCGCGACGTCGATATAGGTCGCCGCCGCAAAGGGTTTGCGAAAGGCGTACATCGCGAAATAGACCGCGAACGCCGCCAGTCCGCCTAGCGCCAGCGACAGGCGCGAGGTCTGGCTATCGTCGCCGGGGCGGCTCACCACGGACGCTCCGCCAGGGCGGACGTTTGCGCCGCGCATATCGCGGGGTCGGGTGGGGCGGCCCGTCGGCGCAGGCGGGCGAGTTCGGCCCGCGCCAGCGCCATGTCACGGCGGAATGCGGCGCTGGCATGGAGCGCGGCATAGGCCGTGGCACCGGCGAGATAGCCTGCCTGTACGGCGCTCAGCGAATGCGATCCGCACACGGCGCGGCTTTCGCCATAGGCGCGCCCCCGCGCCAGGATCGCGCCGGCGCGATCGGGCAGCAGTTCGGCGAGGATCAGCGCCTCCAGCCAGCCCGCCGCCGTGTGACCGGAAGGGTAATCGCCGTTGCCGGCCAGATGCGCGGTCTTCGCCTCGCAAATCGGTGCATCCGGTTCCTCGAGATACGGCCGGCGCACCTGATAGGCGCGCTTGACCGGATCGACGACCGGCGCGGCGCTCGCGCGGTCGAGCAGGCGGGCGGTGACGGGCGCGGTGCGCGCATCGACCCGCAGGCCCATCGCGCAGCCATAACGATCCAGCGGTTCGTTGGTCACGTCGTCGGTCGCGATCCGCCAGCGCGGCGAACCGGCCAGCGACCGCGTCTCGCGGAAGATCTGCCGATCGAGCTGCGCGGCCGGGCTGCCTGGCGCCGGCGGAGGCGGCAGGACCGCCATGCCATCGGGGAACTGGCCCCCGCCGAGATAGCGTCCCGGCTGGGGCGGCGCGGCACTGGCGGTCAGCAACGCCAGCGTGGCGAGCGACGCCCGCCGGATCATGCCGTCACCTGCATCGCACCGATGCCGGGATCGGTGCGCCCCGTGCGGCCGGTCTCGACCTTGCCCGCAACGTGGTACAGATAGCCGGTATCGCCGTCGCGCGTCAGGGTCAGGTCGTACCAGTGGTCGCTGGCGGTCAGCGGCCAGACGATGCGCCGTTCGGCGCCGGGCGGCACGATGATCGCGCGCTTTCGTGCACCGGTGACGGGATAACGCGCGTCCATCGCGACCTGCATCGCGGCCGGTGCGGCGTCGGGATTGCGGATGGTCAGCGCGACTCCGTCACGGTGCGGCGCGACGTCGACGATCGGTGACGCGGCGGCCTCCACCCCCGCCGCGATCCGCCGCCAGAAGCCGTTCGGCCCGCGCACGGTCAGGTCATAGCCGGTCGCGACGGTGCCGAATCCCGTCGTCGCGTGGCGGGCGCCCGCGCCGATGGTGAAATGCCATGGCTCCTCGCGATCGTGATTGTCGTGGACGGTGAAGGTCGCGCCGACGGAGCCTCTGTTCACGAACTCCAACCGAACTTCCCCCTGCGGTGTGGCGGCGGCGATCAGATCGACGGCATAGGGCAGCGGGCGATGGCTGCGCTGGCCCGGCAGCGGGGTCGCGGCGATCTGTCGCGCCGGGATCGTGTTGGCGGTGCCGGCCAGCGAACGCGCGATCCGTTCCTGCACGTCGCCGGTCGGCGGCAGCGGACGGGGCGGTGGTCCGGCCGGCGCGGCGAAGTCGAACGCGCTGGTCAGGTCGCCGCAGACCGATCGGCGCCACGCGCTGATGTTCGGCTCGGCGACACCGAACCGCCGCTCCATGAAGCGCAGGATCGACGTGTGATCGAACAGCTGCGAACAGACGTGCCCGCCGCTCGTCCAGGGCGATACGATGATCGTGGGCACGCGGATGCCCAGCCCGATCGGATGCGCCTCGCCCCCGGCCAGATCGGTGCCGCGATAATCCTTCGCCTCGCCGACGGTGGAGACGGTCGAATGGCCGCGATAACGCCCGACCGGCGGCACCGGCGGCGGCATGTGATCGAACAGCCCCCCGGCCTCGTCGTAGGTAAGGATGAAGACGGTCTTCGCGAACGTCTCGGGGTGATCGACCAGCGCCTCGATCAGCCGGGCTGTCAGATGCTCGCCGCGCGCCGGCTCGGCGGTGGGATGTTCCGACAAGGCGGCGGCGGACACGATCCACGAGATCTGCGGCAGCGCCCCCGCTGCCACGTCGCGCCGGAACGCCGCGACCAGCTGATCGCCGTCCGAGCGTGTGCGATCGGGGCCGCTCTCATGCTCGCTGACCCAGGTCCGCCCGCGCCGGTACAGCTCGGACCGGGGATCGCACGGGCGGAACGCGGGGAAGACCGACAGCAGGTTATCGCCGAAATTGTCGTACTCTTGATAGACTTTCCAGTCGATCCCCGCCGCCTGCAACCGCTCGGCATAGCTGGTCCAGCGATAGGCGTCGGCGCGCAGCGGCTTGTCGGTCGCCATGTCGGCGCTGGGCGTTTCGTCCTCGCCGTAATTGTGCATCTGCGGATCGCCACCCACCGTCCCGCCGCCGTTGCACCCGCTGAACAGGTGCAGCCGGTTCGGATAGGTCTGCGTCATCGTCGAACAGTGATAGGCGTCGCAGACCGTGAAGGCGTCGGCGAGCGCGTAATAGAACGGGAGATCGCCCGGCCCGTAATGCAGCATCCGGTTGTGGAGTTCCCCGCTGTGTCCCCAACGGCCGAAGCGCCCGCGATCGAAGATGTGCATGTTCTCGACATGTGACTGGTCGGCGCCGTCGACCGCGAACGAGCGCGTGGTACGCGAATCACCATGATAGGGCAGGACATGGCCGTCGGGATGTTCGGCCGAGGGTTGCGCGAAGACGCTGCGCCCGCCCGCCAGCCGCAGCGGACGCGGATCGCCGAATCCGCGCACGCCGTTCAGCATGCCCAGATAATGATCGAACGCCCGGTTCTCCTGCATATGCACGACGATGTGCTGCACGTCCTCGATCGTGCCGGTACGGCGTGCCGCCGGTATCGCGCGCGCGCGTGCCACCAGCGAGGGCCACAGGCTCGCCATGCCCAGCCCGCCGGCCCATTTCAGAAGATCGCGCCGGTCGGTCGCGCCCATCATTCAGACTCCCAGAAAACGCCTGTGCTTTTTGGTATAGTCCAGTTATGACGTTTTGACGACGGCTGGGTCGGGAGGCGATCATTCCGCCAGATAGCCCTCAGACATCGGCGCATGACGGAGGCAGAATGTTATACCCCGATTTGATGGTGGCGGAGATCTTCGCCACGTTCGCCCGGCACGGCGCAGAGAGTTACGGCGAAAACGTCACGCAGATCGACCACGCGCTGCAATGCGCGCAATTGGCGGTAGACCACGACTGCGCCGACACGTTGGTCGCCGCCGCCCTGCTCCACGATATCGGGCGACTGCTGGAACCCGCCGGAAACGACGGCGAACATTACGGCATCGACGCCCGGCACGAAGATATCGGCGCACGGGCCTTGGCGACCTGCTTCCCCCCGACCGTCACAGAGCCGATCCGGCTGCATGTTGCCGCCAAGCGCTATCTGTGTGCGGTCGACGCCGGCTATCGCGCGACGCTCAGCGACGCCTCGCTGTCGAGCCTCGCGGTACAGGGCGGCGCAATGACCGATGAGGAAGTCGTGCGATTTCGCGCCGAACCCTTCTTCGCGGAGGCGATCCTGCTGCGCCGCTTCGACGATTGGGGGAAGCGTACCGGCTGCCCTGTCGCCGCCCTCGAATCCTATCGCCCGCTACTCGACGCCCTGATTTCGACAAAAGTCCGACATGAATAAAGAGGGTTGCTCGAAATCATCTCCTGAAGGTGCGACTGTCGCCAACCTGTAATCATAATTGGACTATACCAGTTTTCAGCGAGGGCATGTCGCTGCTGTTCTTGCTGCGGGTATGATCAGCCATGACGCATTCAACGTCGGCGGCAGCTGCACCGGCTGTCATCGGCGCGCGTCCCCGCTCGTCCCAGCGACAGGATCGGAGCGCCGCCGTGACGGCGTGGGGGAAGTCATGCAGCAATTCACACGTTTGAAGCGGATGCGCGTCGCGGTTCTGGGTGGCCCGATATTGGCGATGCTGGCACCGGCCATCGCCCATGCCGAGGATACCGAAGGTCAAGACATTGTTGTCAACGGCCAGCGGCTCAGCGCCCAGAGGGCACTGGAGGCGAAGAAATCCGCGGTGTCCGTGGTCGAGGTCATCAGCGCCGACGATCTCGGCAAGATTCCCGATGCCACCGTCGCCGACGCGCTGGCCCGCGTCCCGGGCGTCAGCGTGATCGTGAATCAGGAAACCGGCGAAGGCCAGTATGTCACGGTTCGCGGCCTTTCCGGCACCTATAACGCAACCTTCATCAACGGCGTTCGCGTGGCGCAGACCGATCCGGGCAGCCGCGACGTGTCGCTGAACCTGCTGCCGCCCTACGGTCTCGCCGAAATCCGCGTCACCAAGACGCTGACCCCCGATCAGGATGGCGATGCGATCGGGGGCACGATCAACTTCCGCACGCCGACCGCGTTCGACTTCAAGGATGCCAAGGTGATGCGTGCCTGGCTGAGCGGCGGGTTCAACAGCAATGCGCGGAGCGCCGGCGAGAAGGCCGCGCTGTACCAGGGCCAGTTCGATATCGGCCGGCGCTTCGCCGACGATCGCTTCGGCATTTTCCTGTCGGCCAATTACGGTGTTTCAAACGGCAACAGCCAGGAAACCGAGAATGACGGCGAGTGGGAGCCGTATATCTGGCGCAAGAATTCCACGGAGACGATCTCGCAGGACAATATGCACCTGCCGGGCATCGACCTTGACTATCGACGCTTCGAGCAGACCCGCTGGGGCGGGAACCTGTCGTTCGACTATCATGGCGAGACGACACAGCTCTATCTGCGCGGCCAATACGCCCGCGCGGACAAGGTCGGGACGAACGATTACACCGACTATCGCAACCGCAAGAGCGCGCGGCTGACCCAGGTGGACCCCGAAAATACCAGCTTACGCCAGCCCGAGGACATGATTACCGGGCACGATGCCAAACTTGGCAACATCTATGGCTATACGACGGGGCAGATCGTCGATGCCGATGGCGATGGCCGGATCACCGACGCCGATCGCAAGTCGCAGCAATATTGGTCGCTCAACGGGCGGTCGGGCGTGTGGGATCCGAAGATCTTCCAGTTCGCGCGCAGCTTCGAAACGCAGGACGTGCGTCAGCAACTGGCGACCGTCCAGATCGGCGGCAACAGCGCGTTCGGCCGGCTGAAGCTCACCTACGACCTCAGCTACAGCTTCGGCGATCAGATACAGCCCGGCTCGTACAGCGTCGGCTACAATTGCGACGCCTGCACCTATCCGCTGAACGCCACGGGTCTCGACTGGGTGTCGCACGATCCGCGCTTCCCGCATCCGGGAATGCCGGCCTATGCGGTCAACGTCGAACGCGACCCCTCGCTGCTCCCCTTCGACAGCGCGAGCCTGAGCCGCTGGAAGCAGAGCGACGACCGCTGGGCCGGGAAGGTCGACGCGCGTTACGATCTCGGCGGGCTGATCGATCATCTCCAGGTCGGCGCGAAGTGGATGCGTTCGTCGCGTAGCTACGATTCGACGCCGGTCTGGGAAGGTGATTTCTCCGGTACGCCGCTCGACGGCAAGTCGCTGGCGGCGTCGGGACTGATCCAGAAGGAGGTGCGCAGCATTCTCCACGGCGAATATTATTACGGTGCGGTGATGGGCCGTCAGGCGGTCATTTCGGCGATTACCGCCGCCATCGCCGCACAGCCCGGCAATCGCGTGACGGGGGACGCGCTGCTGCGTGACGACAAGAACGCGCGCGAGACCATCTATGCCGGCTATGCGCTGGCCAATCTGAAGATCGGCGACATCGGGGTCGTCGCCGGCGCGCGCGTCGAGCACCGCGACACCTACAATCGCTTCTGGTCCGACGATGGCGCGGCCAGCGGCTTCGACAGCACGTCGCGCGGCTATACGCTGCTGTTGCCCAGCGTCACCGCCAATTGGCGCCCCGACGGGCAGCATGTCGTCCGCGCCGCCGTATGGACCGGCTATTCGCCGCCCGAATATGGCAACCTGTCGTCAGGCCAGTCGATCACGCGCGACCCCGCGACGCGGGAGGTGGTGTCGATCAGCCGCGGCAATCCGGACCTGAAGCCGGCCCGCTCGACCAATCTGGACCTGTCGGCGGAATGGTATCCCGATGCGGCGAGCATGGTATCGGCCGCCACCTTCTACAAGCATATCGATCATTTCATCTTCACCAACGGCAACCAGATCAACGCCGACACCCGACAGGGCACGATCGAGGTCACCCAGCCGCAGAACGGCAAGACCGCCGATCTCTATGGTATCGAACTGAACGTCATCAAGCAGTTGCGCGGACTGGCCCCGCCGTTCGACGGCTTCGGGCTGGAGGGCAATGTCACGGTGCAGCACAGCGCCGCCGACAGCGGCCAGGCGTATCGCGAAGGGCGCAAGATGCGCTTCGTGAACACGCCGCACCTGCTCTACAATGCGGCGATCACCTATCAGAACGACGTCGTACAGATGAAGCTGTCGTACAATTATCGCGGGAAATATATCGAGGATCTGCGCGACAACGCCGTAGACAAATGGGTCCAGCACAATCGCAGCGTCGATTTCCACTCCCGCGTCACGCTGTCGTCGCGGGTCGCGGTCGATTTCGATGTGGCGAACCTGCTCAACGACTGGCGCTATTACACGACCAAGGGCGACAATCCGAGCTATCAGAAGGATTATATGGAGCCGGGCCGCACCTTCCTGTTGCGGACCAGCGTGGTCTTTTGATCCCGACCGCCCGTTCGGGGCGGAGGGTTGAGCATCGCCGCAATGCGGCCTAGCAGCGGTGCCATCGTTCGCAGAGGTCGCACATCGTCGATGCCATCGGGACTGACATTGCCGGGCGGCCGTGGGGGGGAAGACGGCCGCCCGCATTACCTCGCGCTGCGCGACCAGATCGCCAGCGCGATCGCGATGGGAAAGCTGGCCGCCGGCGCCCGCCTGCCGTCGGAACGCCAGTTGCAGACCGACACCGGAACCGCACGCGGCACGATCCGCGAGGCGCTGTTCCAGCTTGAGGCGGAGGGGCTGATCTACCGCCGCGACCGCAGCGGCTGGTACGTCTCGCCGCCAGCGATCACTTATGATCCGACGCGCTGGACCGGTTTCATGTCCTATGTCATCGACCAGCAGCGCACACCCTCGACCGAATTGCTATCGATCGAGAGTGTGGCGGCACCGATGGGCGTGGCGGACGTCTTTCGTGTCGTTCCCGGTACGCCGCTACATCATCTCACCCGCCGACGCTCGATCGACGGTCGAGCTGTCCTGATCGAACGAATCGTCGTCGATCCGGCGCTTGCCCCGGGACTGGAGCAGCATGATCTCGGCGGCTCGCTCACTCGCATTCTCGGCACGGTATATGCGCTGAAAGTGGTGCGCAACCGCGTCGATATGCGTCCATGTGCGCTCACGACGTCCATCGCCGACATGCTGAACGTCAAGCCGGGCACCCCCGGATTGCTGGTCGTGCGGACCAGCTTTGATGCCGAGGGACGTGTCATCGAATACGATCACGAATATTGGCGTCACGACGCGATCAGGGTTCATGTCGATCTCGACATTCGATCCTGATGCCGCGGAATTCCCCGCCGCGCGCCATCCACGAAGACGACGCTCCCGAACGCAGCTATTGTCGGCCTGATTGCCTGACAAGACCGACCGAGGCGAGACTGCCCACGTCGTTACCTTCGGGTTGAAAATGGCGCGCCCGGAGGGATTCGAACCCCCGACCAAGGAGGTAGAAGCTCCTTGCTCTATCCAACTGAGCTACGGGCGCCCGGCGATGCGCGTAGCGCGGATTGCGGTGCGGGGGAATGGGCGGCATGATGGCGCGCATGGGGGACAAACGCGGACTGGAAACGATCGAGGCGGCGGCGGTCGCGCACGGGCGTTTTCGCTATTTCGATCTGGTGATGGCGGCGTTCGTCGCGATCCTGTTGCTGTCGAACGTGCTCGGCGCGGGGAAGGTGGCGCAGGTCGTGCTGCCCGGCATCGGGCCGTGGCCGTTCGGTGCGGGCATCCTGTTCTTCCCGGTCAGCTATATCATCGGCGACGTCCTGACCGAGGTATACGGTTATGCGCACGCGCGGCGCGTGATCTGGGTCGGGTTCGCGGCGACGGTGTTCATGGCGGTGATGGCCTGGGTGGTCGTCGCGCTGCCGCCCGCGCCGGACTGGACCAACCAGGCCGCCTATGAAACCATCTTCGGTCAGGTGCCGCGCATCGTCTTCGCCAGCATGTGCGCCTTCTGGGCGGGGGAGTTCGTCAATTCCTACGTCCTGGCGCGGATGAAGGTGCTGACCGAGGGGCGGCATCTGTGGATGCGCACGATCGGGTCGACGGTGGCGGGGCAGGCGGTCGACAGCCTGATCTTCTATCCGCTCGCCTTCTGGGGTGCGGAGGGGTGGACGCACGCGCTGGTCATCCAGGTGCTTTATACGCAATGGGCGCTGAAGGTCGGCTGGGAGGTGCTGCTGACGCCGCTGACCTATGCCGTCATCGGCGCGTTGAAGAAGGCCGAGGGGGTCAACGTGTTCGACAGGGCGACGAACTTCACGCCGTTCCGGGCGAAGGTGTAGGCGGCGCGGGCGGCTGGCCGGGAAACGTGGGGCGGTCGTCGGGGATCGTCGCCCAGGCCGGCGCGGCATCGGTCCAGATCGTCTGCCGCGGCGGATACACATCCGGATCGTCGAGCGTCCCGATCCGCAGGACGTAGAGATGCGGGCGCGGTTCGGCATAGCCGCCCACCGGCGTGCCGCAGGTCGGACAGAAATGCCGGTGCATCACGCTGCCCGAATCGGCGACCGATACGTAGTCACCCAGCGCGCCGTCGATCGTCAGCGCGTCACGCGGGACCAGCATGTTGTTGGTCGGCCCGCCGGCCGAGAGATACTGGCACAGCCGGCACCAGCACTGCCGGGTCAGCACCGGCACGGCCGTCAGCGTGTAGCGAACCGCGCCGCACAGGCAGCCGCCCGTGACCGGCGCGGACGCGCTCATGCCCCGATCGTCTCCAGCAGCCCTTCGAACAGGCGCCGCCCGTCGGTGCCGCCATGGGCCGGCTCGATCCGGCGTTCGGGGTGCGGCATCATGCCCAGGACGTTGCCGGCATCGTTCAGCACGCCGGCGATCGCGCGCGCGCTGCCGTTGACCGGCTCGGCATAGCGGAAGGCGACGCGGCCCTCGCCCTCGATCCGGTCGAGCGTTTCGGCATCGGCGACGAAATTGCCGTCGTGATGCGCCACCGGGAAGGACACGCGCTCGCCCGCGGCATAGCGGCCGGTGAAGGCGCTCTGCGCGTTCTCCACCGTCAGCGCGACGTCGCGGCAGACGAAGTTCAGCCCGCCGTTGCGCATCAGCGCCCCCGGCAGCAGCCCCGCCTCGGTCAGCACTTGGAAGCCGTTGCACACGCCCAGCACGGGCATCCCCTTGCCCGCAGCCGCGGCTACCGCGGCCATGATCGGCGAGCGTGCGGCCATCGCGCCGGCGCGAAGATAGTCACCGTAGGAAAAGCCACCGGGAACCGCGACCATGCCGATGCCGTCGGGCAGCGCGGTGTCGCGGTGCCACACCATCGCCGGGGCGCGGCCCGTCACCTGTTCCAGCGCGACCGCCATGTCGCGGTCGCAATTGGAGCCGGGAAAGACGATGACGGCGGTCTTCACGCCTTCTCCACCCGGTAATTCTCGATCACCGTATTGGCGAGCAGCTGGCGGCACATCGCATCGATATCCGCATCGGCGGTGCCCTCGGCGACGTCCAGCTCGATCAGCTTGCCGACGCGGGCGCCGTTGACCCCGGCAAAGCCGAGGCCAGCCAAAGCGTGTTCGATGGCCTTGCCCTGGGGGTCGAGCACGCCGGGCTTGAGCGTCACATGGATGCGCAGTTTCATGGCCGCGCGCTATGCCGCGATGCCGCGCGCGGGGCAATGCCCAACGCACGCGGCGGGGCGGTTACTTGCCGCGGCGCTTGCGGTGGCTTTCCATGTCGAGC
>NZ_LSJO01000590.1:0-3274 GCF_001556735.1 Sphingomonas sp. CCH9-F2
CTGGCGGGGGGCGATTTCCTTGGCGATGAACTCGCGGACCCGGTCGCGGAAATAGGTTTCCCGTTCGCTCAGCGTGAAATCCATCGCATCTCTCCAATTCGGTTTCGGATGCGGGCTTAGGCCATACCGCATCTTCGGTAAAGCGCCTGTTTGATCGCGATACCCCCGCGTCACCGTGGCGATGCGATGCGCAGGAAAAGGGACTGTACCTTCGAAACGCGCATGCTAACGTGACTCGGATGGGGGACGTCCACATCAGCGAAAACACCAGCACGCGCCGCTTCCGGGAAAAGCGCGAGGCGATCCTGGCCGCCGCCGCGGAGGCGATCAACGAACAGAGCGCGAAGGGCATGACCTTCGCCGATGTCGCGCGCCGCGTCGGGCTCAACACCACCAGCGTCACCTATTATTTCAAGCGCAAGGAGGATCTGGCCGCCGCCGCCTTCGAACATACGCTCGACTATCTGCTGGCGATGCTGGACGAAGCGGCGGAGGCGACCACGCCGGAGGAGCGCGTCGGACGCTTCGTGGCGATCAACATGGCGCGGCTGGCGCGGATCGAGCGCGGTGAGGAACGCCCGTTCGCGGTCCTGTCCGACCTGCGCGCCATGGACGAGCCGGCGCGCGGCCGCCTGATGACCACCTGGCGGGAGGTGTTTCGCCGCACCCGCGCCTTGTGGGGGGACGGTCTGGGCCGCGCACGCACCGATCTGGCGGGCGCGCGCGCGCACGTCCTGCTGGAGAACATCTTCTGGTTGCCGGTCTGGCTGCCGCGTTACGATGCCGATCAATATGCGCGGATCGAAGCCTGGCTGATCGACTTCTTCCGCCGCGGCGTCGCGGGGCCGGGCGCGCTGTGGGCGCCGCGCCCGATGGAGGTGCCGGTCGACGACGTCGTGCCGGGGCGCGAGGCGTTCCTGCTCGCCGCCACGCGGCTCATCAACGAACTGGGCTATCGCGGCGCGTCGGTGCAGCGGATCGCGTCGGAACTGAACGTCACCAAGGGCAGCTTCTACCACCATCTGGATGCCAAGGACGATCTGGTCGTCGCCTGCTACCGCCGCAGCTTCGACACGATCACCGCGACGCAGGCGCTGGCCGATCGAATGGGCGGCACCCATTGGCAGCGGCTGTGCGATACCGTCGCCGCGCTGCTGGCGGTGCAATTCTCCGATCAGGCATCGCTGCTGCGCACCACCGCGCTCAGCGGGCTGCCCGCGGGGGAGCGCCAGTCGATGGTCGACCGCTCGAACCGCATCGCGCGCCGCATCGCCGGCACAATGATGGACGGCATCGCCGAAGGGACGATCCGCCCGCTCGACTGCCTGGTCGCCAGCCAGGCGATGATGGCGCTGCTCAACGCCGCGTTCGACATGCGCAAATGGGCCTGGCCGATGCCACGCGACCGCGCGATCGCGCTCTACGCCTCTACGCTGATGTTCGGCATGTTCGACGACCGCGCGCTGGAGGCGTGAGCGACGGGCAACGGATAGGGCGACATGCCCGCGCCCTCCCCGTCATGCCGGACGTGATCCGTCATCCATCGCCCCGCACCGCAAGGCTTACCCGTCCCGCCCCCTCACACCGGCTCGCCTAGCGCCTCCACGCGCCGCTGGATCGCCAGCTGGTTCATCGGCCCGCGCTGCCGCACGAAATCGCGGATCGAGCAGCCCAGGAACAGGTGGCTGTCGCGCAAGAAGTGCGACCGGTCCCAGTAACCCGCCGCCTCCAGCGCGCTCGCGCCCGATGCCGGGTCGATCAGAATCGCCGACAACGCGCGCAGGAAACGGTTGCGGCGCAGCAGCACTTTGGGCGTGAACCCGAACGTCGCGCGCGTCAGCGTGGTCAGCGCGCGCGGCGTCATCTCCAGCGTCTCGGCCACCGCCTCGATCCGGCTGGTCGCGGGATCGTCCAGCAACCGCGTCAGCACCGGGATTCGCGGGTCGGCGGGCGGGCGGCGCTGCAACCGCGTCTCCAGCCATGCCGCGAACGCTGCGACCGGGCTGTCGCCCGCCGCCTCCGCCGCCGCCAGCGCATCGCGCAGCGCCTCGCCCCCGCCGTCCAGCGTCGCCAGCGGCACGACCCGGTTGGCATGGCGCGACAGGTCGCCGCCGAACAATTGCGCCCAGCCGATCGGACGCAGGCCCACGCCGATCAGCGTGCCGCTGCCCTCCACCGCCACCTGTCCCGCCTGGCTGGTCGGCCCCATGAAGGTGCGGTCCGGCACATTGTCGAACACGCGATTGCCGATGCGGGTGGACCAGCGTGCGCCATCGTGCAGCGCGATGCGGATCGTGGCCGGGCTGGGCAGCAGGATGTCGCGATAGCCGCCCGGTACGTCGGGCACGCGAAAGCGATGGAAACCGGTGATATACCCCGTCAGGCCCGCCGGCGGCGCCCAATAGCCGACCGGCCCGTGTTGATCGTCCATCCCCTGCCCTTCCCCCCAGAAGGCGTTATCATGCCGCTCTCATACGGAGCGCGCGGCATCGGGCAAGCGATTGTTCCAAAACGGGACGATTTGATCAGCGCGCGGCGCGGCGCATCAATACGCCGGCGCGCCAGTACAGGAAGATCGGCACCGGCGTCATCATCGCCACCGCCAGCATCGCGTAGCGCAGCGACTGGTCGCCCAGCGCCGGCCGCATCAGGTCGCTCAGCCGCCCGACCGCCAGCGGCCCCAGTCCCAGCCCGATCAGATTGACCATCAGCAGCGTCAGCGCCGCCCACATCGCGCGCAGCCGCAGCGGCGCCAGATGCTGGATCAGCGCATAGGTCGGCCCCAGATAGACGCCCGCGAACAGCAGCGACACGAAATAGGCGCCCAGCGCGACCGGCACCGAATCGAAGAAATAGAAGGATACGGCGAACGGAAAGGCGATCGCCTTCATCGCCGCGATCACCCATGCCTGCGCGTGCAGGCCGTAGCGTTTCGCCATCCGGTCGGCGATCGCCCCGCCCAGCAGCGCGCTCGCCCCGCCGACCAGCGCGGCGGGCAGCGCGATGTAATTGGCGACCGTCAGCATCGACATGCCCATCGACCGCTGCATGTAGCTCGGGCCCCAGCCGGTCAGCGCATAGCCGACCAGCGACGTCAGCGTCATGCCCGCCACCAGATACACCGCCGCCGGATTGTGCAGCATCGCCAGGAAGCCGCGCCACATGCTCGGCAGCGGTTCGGCCTCCTCCTCCGCGACGCGCTGCACGTCGGACAGGCCGCGGCGCGGCTCGGCGACGAACAGCCGCACGATCAGCGCCAGCACGATGCCCGGGA
>NZ_LSJO01000591.1:0-3310 GCF_001556735.1 Sphingomonas sp. CCH9-F2
CGTCGACGCGCCCCTGCGGATCGACCAGGTAGGACGCGCGCAGCCGCCCGTCGTCATAGCGGCCCTGCACCGTCATCACGCTGCCGACCCGCACGTCGCTGCCGTCATGCCGACCGGCGTCGACCAGCGTGCGGCCGGTGCCGTCCTGCACCACAAACTGGTTGCCATAGGTTTCGGCGACCCGGCCCTTCACCGTCACGATCCCCGATGCCTGCGGCAACCGGGCGATCGCGGTCGGTATGGTCGGCGCCATCTCCACGCCGGGGCGGGTCAGCTGCACCGCCCCGGCACCGCCCGCGGCCCCGATCGCCAGCAAGGCCGCGGCGGACAGCGCCATGCGGGTGCGCGGCGGCACACGGCCGGCCAGCTTCTTTGCATCAGTCATTCGTCGTCTCCTTCACGTCGGACGAATCACCGGATAGGCCCGCGGGGCCGACGCGCGCTGAACCCGGCGGTTCAGTTTCGGTTTAGGCAACGGCGCTAGGCGACGGCGATGCGTATCCTGCTGGTGGAAGACGACCCGGACTTGGCCGACGCGATCGCGCGGGCGCTGCGGGCCGAACATTGCGCGGTGGACATCGCCGCCGACGGTATCGACGCGCAGCATCTGGGCGAAACCGAAATCTATGACGCGGCGGTGCTCGACCTCGGCCTGCCGGGGCTGGACGGGGCGGGCGTGCTGACCGCGTGGCGCGCGGCGGGGCGCGCGCTTCCGGTGCTGGTGCTGACCGCGCGCGAGGCATGGGCGGACAAGGTGACCGCGTTCAAGGCGGGGGCGGACGATTACCTGACCAAGCCGTTCCGCGTCGAGGAGCTGATGATCCGCCTGCGCGCGCTGGTGCGCCGTGCGGCGGGCCATGCGCAGCCACGGATCGTGTGCGGGGCGCTCGCCTTCGACAGCCAGACCGGGCAGTTCGAGCTCGACGGCCTGCCGCTGAAGCTGACCGCGTTCGAATGGCGCGTGCTGTCGCAGCTGATCCTGCGCCGCGACGTGGTGATCGAACGGCTGGAGCTGCTGGAGCGCGTGTACGAAGGTGATGCGGACGTCGATTCGAACAGTCTTGAGGTCATTATCGGCCGGCTGCGGCGCAAGATCGGCGCGACGATGATCGAAACCGTGCGCGGGCGCGGATACCGTCTGATATGCCCCGCCGCCGCCTGATGCACCGGCTGATCCCCCGGTCGCTGCGCGCGCGGATGCTGGCGCTGTCGGCCGGCGCGACACTGCTGGCGCTGGCGTGCGCGGCCTGGGTGATGGCGGGCACGCTGGAACGGTTCGTGACGCGCGGGGTGGACCAGCGGCTCGATGCGCAGCTGGCGGTGCTGGCGAGCGCGGTGGGCGACGACGGCGCGGTGGATAGCGTCCGGCTACGCGAGCGCCTGGCGGTGCTGGAGGACGGGCCGGGGTGGCGCTGGCGGATCGACGGCCCGCGCGGGCGCGTCGGATCGGCGGACTTCCCGCGACTGGAGCCGATCCATCCGCCCGGTCCCCCACCGCCGCCCGATGCGCCCCCGCCGCCGGGTGCGGGGCGTGGGCCGAGGCCGCAACAGGGCGTCGATGCCGACGGGCCAATCCACGCCCGGCAGGCGACGATCGCGACCGCTGCGGGCACGGTGACGCTGACCGCCGCCGCGCCTGCACGGGTGATCGCCCAGCCGATCCGCGCCGCGCTGTTCCCGCTGCTGTCGGTGATCGCGGCGCTGGCGGCAATCTTCGCCGTCGCCGCGTTCGTCCAGTGGCGCTGGGCACTCCGCCCGGTGCTGGCGCTGCGCGATCAGGTCGCGGCGATCCGCCACGGCGTGCGCGAACAGGTGGACGAGGACCAGCCAGACGAACTGCGCCCGCTAGCGGCGGAACTCAACGCGCTGGCGGCGGAGGGCGCGGCGGCGCTGGCGGCGGCGCGCGGATCGGCGGCGAACCTTGCCCATGCGCTCAAGACGCCGGTTGCCACGCTGGCGCTCACCCTGCCGCCGGATGGCGCTGCGGCGGCGCAGCTCGCGCGGATCGAGGGGGTAATCCGCCATCACTTGGCGCGCGCGCGCACCGCCGCGATCGCCCGCCGCGCGCGGACCGACCTGTCCGCCACCGTCGCGGACGTGGCGGGCGCGATCGGGGCGCTCCACCGCCATGCGGCGATCGCGGTCGACGTGCCCGCCGGCCTGATCGTCGCGGTCGATGCGCATGATCTGGCGGAGATCGTCGGCAACGTCATGGACAATGCCGCGCGCCATGCGGCCGGCCGGGTGGCGGTGTCCGCGGCGGCGCAGGACGACGCGGTGCTGCTGACGATCGCCGACGACGGGCCGGGGATCGCAGCGGAGCGGCGCGAACAGGCGATGGCACCCGGCATCCGGCTGGACGAGGGGCCGTCCGGCGACGGCTTCGGCCTGGCGATCGTGCGCGAGCTGTTGACGCTGTGCGGCGGCCGGATGGCGCTGGGCGAGGCGCCCGGCGGCGGGCTGAGCGTAGCGATCGCCCTGCCGCACGCCGCCGGTTAGAGCGGGCGCAAACCGCTACCGGTCAGTCGACCATCGCCTTCATCTGTTGCAGGAACCGGGCGGCGCCCTTGCCCTCGGGCGTGTCGGCCTTCGCACGGGTCGTCAGCGCGGCGAAGGCGGCGGCGCCGTGGCGCGGGCTGGCGAACAGCGCGGCGGCATTGTCCGCGACGGTCGGGTCGCCATCGGTCAGCGTCGCGACGCACGCCAGATAGCCCACGACATTGTCGATCGCCGCGCCGTCCAGCGTGACGTGGTCGACCCCCTTCGGATCGGCGAGCGATGTGGGATAGCGGCGATAGAAGGCATCGCCCAGCGCGCCGCCGACCAGCCCGGCGGCCTTCACCTCGGCGCAATCGGGCAGCGGCAGGCCGGCGTTGGTGGTCGCAGGTTCGGGCATCGGGGTCGGCTCCGCTGCGGGTCGATAGGTGTTGAGCAGCGCGTCGTACCGCGCGGCGCAATCCGTGACGCGATAAGCGGCGCAGGCGGCGGCGCGGCTGGCGGACCAGGCGGCGCGCGCGGCGGCGCCCAGCCGTGTCGGATCGCCGCGCCCCGCCGGTGGCGTGCCGCCCGCCAGCCATGCGGCGCGTTGCTGCGACAGGCGCACCGCGGCGTCGGCGACCGCGACCTGCGCCGCCGCCCCCTGACCGAAGGTGCCGCGCGCGATCGCGTCGTCACCCAGCGCGCGGAGCGCCGCGGCGTGGCGGGTCGCTGCCTCCGGATGATCGGGCAGCGCATGGGCGATCCGCGCCAGTTCGGTGTCGGCGCAGGTCTGAATCGCGGCGGCATCGCCATCGGCGCGGGTGCGACACGC
>NZ_LSJO01000592.1:0-12840 GCF_001556735.1 Sphingomonas sp. CCH9-F2
CCGCCAAGCCGGCGCCCCCTGCCGAGGCGACGCCTGCGCCAAAGGGGCCGGTGACGCTGGCCGGGGTGCGGCGCGCCGCCCCCGCCCCCGAGGCGACGCCATCGCCCGCAGCCACCCCGCGGATCGAATAGGCGCGAAAAAGGGCGGCCCCCGCGAACAGGGGCCGCCCGATCCCGTGACGTCGCGCGCCGATCAGGCGGCGGCGAACATTTCCGGCGGCAGCGCCATGACCGCATCCGCGCCGCCCTCGATCTTGCGACGCAGCGCGCCCGCGTCCGGCAGGATCCGCTCGGCGAAGAAGCGCGCGGTGACCAGCTTGGCGTCGAGGAAGGCGGCATCGCCCTGCCCCTCGGCCTTCAGCTTCGCCGCGGCCGTGGCCATGCGCAGCCACATCAGGCCGACCGCGACCAGCCCGACGAGGTGCATGTACGGCACCGCGCCGGCGCCGATGTTGTTGGGGTTCTTCATCCCGTTGGCGAGGAACCACATGGTCGCGCCCTGCAGCTCGCCGGCGGCCTTCTCCAGCCGGGCGGCGAAGTCCGCTGTCGCCTCGTCCTGCTTGCCCGCCGCGATCTCCTCCATCACCAGCTTGCCGAACGCCTGCACCGCACGGCCGCCGTTCTGCGCCAGCTTGCGCCCGGCCAGGTCCATCGCCTGCACGCCGTTGGTGCCTTCGTAGATCATCGCGATGCGGGCATCGCGCACATATTGCTCCATCCCCCATTCCTGGATATAGCCGTGCCCGCCATAGACCTGCTGGGCGTTGGTGGCGATCTCATAGCCCTTGTCGGTGCCGACGCCCTTGATGACCGGGGTCAGCAGCCCGATCAGGTCGCCGGCCAGCTGGCGCTCCTCCTCGGTCCCGGCGTTATGCTCCAGATCGACCTGCAACGCGCCCCACAGGCACAACGCGCGCAGCCCCTCGATCCACGCCTTGCCCTCCATCAGCATCCGGCGGACGTCGGGATGGACGAACAGCGTATCGGCCTTCTCGCCCGGGTCGGCCGGGCCGGTCAGCGCGCGGCCCTGGCGGCGATCCTTGGCGTATTGCACCGCGTTCTGGAACGCGATCTCGGCGATCGCCAGTCCCTGGAGACCGACGCCCAGCCGCGCGGCGTTCATCATGATGAACATCGCGGCCAGGCCCTTCATCTCCTCGCCGACCAGCCAGCCCTTGGCGCCGTCATAGTTCATGACGCAGGTGGCATTGCCGTGGATGCCCATCTTGTGTTCGATCGAGCCGCACGACACCGCATTGCGATCGCCCAGCGAACCGTCGTCGTTGACCAGCACCTTGGGCACCACGAACAGGCTGATGCCCTTCGAACTGTCCGGCGCGCCCGGTGTCTTGGCCAGCACCAGATGGATGATGTTGTCGGTCAGGTCGTGCTCGCCGGCCGAAATGAAGATCTTCGTGCCGGTGATGGCGTAGCTGCCGTCGGGCTGCGGCTCGGCCTTGGTGCGGATCAGCCCCAGGTCGGTGCCGCACTGCGGCTCCGTCAGGTTCATCGTGCCGCCCCATTCGCCCGACACCATCTTGGGCAGGTACTTGGCCTGCTGCTCCGGGCTGCCCTTCACCACCAGCGCGGCGATCGCGCCATGCGCCAGCCCTGGGTACATGGCGAAGGCCATGTTCGCGGAGATCAGATATTCCTGGAACGCGGTCGACACGACGTGCGGCATCGCCTGTCCGCCGAACGCCTCGGGCGCGCTGAGCGTGCCCCAGCCCGATTCGACGAACTTCTGATAGGCTTCCTTGAAGCCGGCCGGGGTGGTGACGCTACCGTCGTCGTGGCGGGTGCAGCCTTCCAGATCGCCCGACTGGTTGAGCGGGAAGATCACCTCGGCGACGAAACGCCCGCCTTCCTCCAGCACGGCATCGACCGTATCCGGGGTGGCGGCGGCGAAACCATCGACATTGGCGTAGCGGTCAAGGCCGACGACATGCTCCAGCACGAAGCGGGTGTCGCGTACGGGCGGGGTATATTGCGGCATCTCTCAATCTTCCTTGTTGGGTACGTTTTCGACCAGCGCGACAAATTCGGTGAGTTCGGCGATCGCGGCATCCAGATCGCGCTTCTGGCTTTGCAGCGCCTCGATCCGCGCGCGGCAGCGTTCGATGGTGACCGTCCGCTGCACCTGCCGCCCGTCGCCGATATCGTAGAGATCGATCATCTCGCGGATTTCGGCGAGGCTGAAGCCGACACGCTTGCCGCGCAGGATCCACGCCAGCCGCGCGCGGTCGCGGTGCGAATAGATGCGCGCCAGTCCGCGCCGCTCGGGCGAGATCAGCCCCTCATCCTCATAGAAGCGCAGCGCGCGCGGAGTGATCGCGAATTCGGTCGACAGATCGGTGATCGAGAACGAATCGCAGTCCGGGCGCGGCGGCACCACGGCATAAGCGGGAGCGGCAGAAGAGGACGGGCTCATCGACCGCGAATATACGTTCCGCTTACGTGAACGTCAATCTGCGCAAAGCAGCTTCCCGTCGGGTCCGCGGCTGCGGAGCGCCTCGGCGGGGGCATCGCTGAGCGGCGCGACGCGCAGCGCCGCGAGGCTGGCGCGGCCGTCGCAGCGCGAATCGCAGGCGGCGGGCAGGACCGCCGGGAAGCGGATGCCCGTGCCGTCCTGCACCGCGTCGAAGGCGCATCCGCCGCCGAAATCGATCGCAAGCCGTCCGCTGCCGTAAGCGGTGCCGCGCGCGACGCACCGTTGCCCTTCGCCGTAATCGACGCCGGCGCCGATACGGAAGCCCCGTTCGCCCGCGACGGGGAGCGCACACAGGCTGTCCGTGTCCGAACCGAAGACGCCGACGGGGGACAGGTTCGCCGGATCGGGCACCAGTGCGCGGGCGCGCGCCTCCGCCTCCAGCGCCCGGCCGGCGGGGGCATCGGCACCGGCACCCTCCCCGCCCCCGCCGCATCCCGCCAGCAGCAGCAGCACCGCCGCCGGCAGCAGCGGCAGCGCGCGGATCAACCGACGCGCTCCAGCCCGGTATCGGTGACGCGGCGATAGAAGCAGCTGGGCGCACCAGTGTGGCACGCCGGACCGGCCGGATCGACGATCATCCACACCGCGTCCTGATCGCAGTCCACCCGCATCTCCACGACGCGCAGGACGTTGCCGGACGTCTCCCCCTTCTTCCACAGCCGCCCGCGGCTGCGCGAGAAGAAGGTCGCCTCGCCGGTCGCGCGCGTCGCGTCGATGGCGGCCTGATCCATATGCGCGACCATCAGCACGCCCCCGCCCGCACGATCGGTGACGACAGCGGTGACGAGGCCGGCGGCATCGAATTTGAGGTTGAGGGCGGTGCCGGTTTCGCGATCGTGGTCCATGAATGGCGCCGTACCAGCCGCGCCGGCCGGTGTCAGCGGTTCCTGATCGCCTCGATCAGTTCCGCCTTGTTCATCCTGGAACGGCCGTCGATCCCGACCGACCGGGCCTCGTCGTACAGAGACGCCTTGCTGCGATCCTCCAGCCGGGTCGAGCGGTGGTCGAGCGAGCCGTTGGCGCGCGCATTGGCGATTCGCGCCGCCTTCTCCTTCGACGCGCCGTCGCGACGAAGACCCTCGTACAGCTTGTCGTCCTTGATCTGCGATCCGTGGTTCTTCGCCATGATCCGCCTCCTGCGCGACCCCGTTGAACGCAGCGTCGCGAAATGAGCTCCACGGCTTGGATGACATTCGCGCGACAGCCGCTATATGCGGCGCGCACGATGCGAGCCTCCGCCATGCTGACCACGAACCCGTTCGACGACGACCATCTGCACGAGGAGTGCGGCATTTTCGGCGTGTCCGCCTCCGAAGGCGCCGCCGCACTGGTCGCACTGGGGCTGCATGCGCTCCAGCATCGCGGACAGGAAGCCGCCGGCATCACCAGCTTCGATGGCGCAATGTTCCATACCCACCGAGCGATGGGGCATGTCGCGGGCAATTTCGATCGCGACGACGTGATCCGCTCGCTGCCGGGCGAGGTGGCGTGCGGGCATGTGCGCTATTCGACCACCGGCGAAACCGCGCTGCGCAACGTCCAGCCGCTCTATGCCGAGTTGCAGTCGGGCGGCTTCGCGATCGCGCACAACGGCAATATCTCGAACGCGATGCGGCTGCGGCGCGAACTGGTGCGGCGCGGGTCGATCTTCCAATCGACGTCGGATACCGAGACGATCATCCATCTGGTCGCCACCAGCCAGTATCGCACGCTGCTGGACCGGCTCATCGACGCGCTGAAGCAGATCGAGGGCGCCTATGCGCTGATCGTGATGACCCCGGACGGGATGATCGCGTGCCGCGACCCGCTGGGCATCCGCCCGCTGGTGATGGGCAAGCTGGGCGATGCGGTGATCTTCGCCTCCGAAACGGTCGCGCTGGACGTCGTTGGCGCGGAATTCGTCCGATCGGTGGAGCCGGGCGAGCTGGTGATCGTGCGCGGCGAGGAAATCCGCTCGATCACGCCGTTCGAGGAGCAGCCACCGCGGCCGTGCATCTTCGAATGGGTGTATTTCTCGCGCCCCGATTCGATCGTCGACGATCATTCCATCTATTCGGTCCGCAAGAACATCGGCGCGCAGCTGGCGATCGAAGCGCCGGTCGATGCCGATCTGGTCATCCCGGTCCCCGATTCGGGGGTGCCCGCGGCGATCGGCTATGCGCAGCAAAGTGGCATCCCGTTCGAACTCGGGATCATCCGCTCGCATTACGTCGGGCGCACCTTCATCCAGCCGGGCGACAAGGTGCGGCACCTGGGCGTCAAGCTGAAGCACAATGCCAATCGCGCGCTTATCAAGGGCAAGCGCGTCGTCCTGATCGATGATTCGATCGTGCGCGGCACGACCAGCCTGAAGATCGTGCAGATGATGCGCGAGGCCGGCGCGGCTGAGGTGCACATGCGCATCGCCTCCCCGCCGACGCGGCACAGCTGCTTCTACGGCGTCGACACGCCGGAACGGGCCAAGCTGCTGGCGGCAAAGCTGGACCTGGGCGGGATGACCGATTTCATCCACGCCGACAGCCTGTCGTTCGTGTCGATCGACGGCCTGTACAAGGCACTGGGCGAAAGCCACCGCGCCGACATCCGCCCGAAATATTGCGATGCCTGCTTCACCGGCGACTATCCGACGTCGCTGACCGATCATGACGAATCGAGCGCGGTCGACCAGTTCGCCCTGCTCGCCGAACGGATGAACTGACGCGCGATGGACATGCAGTTGAAGGACCGGCTGGCGCTGGTGACCGGCGCCAGCCGCGGAATCGGTGCGGCGACCGCGATCGCGCTGGCGGCGAAGGGCGCGCACGTCATCCTGACCGCGCGCACCGCCGCCGGTCTGGAGCAGGTGGAGGAAGCGATCTTCGCGGCGGGCGGATCGGCGACGATCGCGCCCCTGGACCTGGCGCAGAGCGATTCGATCGCGAAACTGGCGACCGCGGTGGGCGAACGCTGGAACGCGCTGGACGTGATGGTGCTCAACGCCGGTACGCTGGGGTCGCTGGCGGCAGTGCCGGCGATCGACCCCAAGGAATTCGCGCAGGTGCTGACGCTCAACGTATCGGCACCGCTGGCGATGATCCAGGCGTTCGACCCGATGCTGCGCCGCTCGGCGGGGGCGCGGGTGATCGGCGTCACCTCCTCGGTGGGCCGCACCCCGCGCGCCTATTGGGGAGCCTATGGCGCGTCCAAGGCGGCGTTCGAGACGCTGCTGGAATCCTATGGCGACGAAATGGCGGAGATCGGCCGCGTCCGCGTCGCGGTGATCGATCCGGGCGCGACGCGCACCGCAATGCGCGCGCGCGCCTATCCGGGCGAAGACCCCGCGTCGGTGAAACCGCCGGAAGCGGTCGCGGCGCGGATCGCGCAGCTGGCGGTCGACGGGTTCGACGCGAACCATCGCGAGCGCGTCGCCGCCTGAGGCGTCATTCGCGGACGAGCGTGACCTGCACCACGTCGATCCCGCCGCCGCGAAACCCGCCTTCGCAATACATCAGGTAATAGCGCCACAGCCCCTGAAAGCGCGCGTCGAAGCGCGCCGGCAGCCGCCCGTCGGCCACTGCGGCGTCGAACGCGTCGCGCCACCGTGCGAGCGTTTCGGCATAATCCAGGCCGAACGCGCGTCGATCCTGCCATGACAGGCCGTGCCGCTCCGCCAGCGCGCGGAAGCGACGCTCGGAGATCAGCGAGCCGCCGGGAAAGACGTAACGCTGGATGAAATCCACGCTGCCGGCATAGGCATCCCAGATGTCGTCCGCGATGGTGATGAACTGCAACGCGGCGCGCCCGCCCGGTTTCAGCACGCGCGCGATCGTGGCGAGATAGGCGGACCAGAATTCCGGCCCCACCGCCTCGACCATCTCGATGCTCGCGACGCCGTCGAACGTACCCTGGACGTCGCGATAGTCGGTCAGCGCGACGGTGACACCCGGCAGCGCGCGCGCCGCGACATGGTCGCGCTGCTCGGTCGACAGCGTCAGCGCATGGACCGCCACCCCCGCGGAGGAGGCAGCGGCCGCGAACGAGCCCCAGCCGCAGCCGATCTCCAGCACCCCTTCCCCCGGCCGCGCGGCCGTACGCGCCAGGATCGCGTCAAGCTTGCGACGCTGCGCGCGCTCCAGCGGTTCGTCCGGCACGGCGAACGATGCGCTGGAATAGGTAAGCGTCGGGTCCAGCCACTCCCGGTAGAAATCGTTGCCCAGGTCGTAATGCGCCGCGATGTTGCGCCGCGCGCCGGCGCGATCGTTGCGGCGCAGCGCGTGCCAGCCGCGCGCTGCGATCCGCGCGACGCTCTTGGCGCGCGCGACATTGCCCAGTGCGACGCGGTTGCGCATGAACAGATCGAACAGCGGCACCGGATCGGGGCTGGACCAGTCGCCCGCCTCCCACCCATCATACCAGCCGATCGAGCCGGCGGTCGCCAGCCGGCGCAGCGCGCGCCAGCGCACCACGCGCACCACCGCGAGGGGGCCGGCGGCGTGCCCGCCCAGCAGGCGGCGCGTGCCGTCGGGCAGATACGCCTCGATCGCGCCCTCCGCCAGGCCGCGATCGATGCGGTCGAGCAGCCGGTGATACAGCGGCGCGAACGTGCGCGTCGGCCAATCCGGTCGGGTCGGGGTACGTGTCGCCGCATCCATCGGCGTGGCGCCTACTTCACCTTGGCATTTGCCGCCAGCGCGCGTTCGCGTGCCTCGCGATGGCCGATCAGCCTGGCCGGATACTCGTCGGGCCGGGACCCGACCGCCTCGGGATCGTGGATCACATCGTCGCCGACATCCGCCAGCTCGGGGACCCAGCGGCGGATATAGTCGCCCGCATCGAACTTCTCCGACTGGCCGATCGGCGCCATGATCCGGGAGAACATGTTCGAATCGACCCCGGTGCCGGCGACCCATTGCCAGTTGACCGAATTGTTGCCGTAATCGGCATCGACCAGCGTATCCCAGAACCAGCGTTCGCCCTCCCGCCAGTCGATCAGCAGATGCTTGATGAGGAAGGACGCGGCGATCATCCGCACGCGGTTGTGCATCCAGCCGGTCTGCCACAGCTGGCGCATCCCGGCATCGACGATCGGATAGCCGGTGCGCCCGCGCTGCCACGCACGCAGGTCGGCCTTAGCCCCCTTGCCGCTGCGCCACGGCAGCCGATCATAGGCGGGGCGCCCGTTCTTCGTCGCATAATCGGGAAGCGCGAGCACCACGCCCGAGGTGAAGTCCCGCCACGCCAGTTCCTTGCGGAAGGTCGTGTCGCCGCGCCCGGTCGCGTGCCAGACGGTGCGCGCCGACACCTCGCCGAAATGCAGGTGCGGCGACAGCCGGCTGCTGCCGTCGATCGACGGCAGGTTGCGGTCGGTATCGTAGCCGGCGATGTCGAGCGCCTTCACTTTCTTCAGCGCCGCCGCCTCGCCCGGCGTCCAGTCGAACCCGCCGGACCAGTCGGGCTTGTCCGGCAACAAACCCCATGACGCCAGACGGTCGCTCTTCGGCCATTTCCCCGGCGCGTCGATCGTGCGCGGCATCGGCAACGGGTCGGTCGGGGGCAGGTGCGGCTGCAACGCCTTCCAGAAGGAGGAATAGATGCGATACTGGCCGCCCGATCCGGTCGCCACCTCATGCGGCGGGACCAGATGGTTGCCGTCGTGCAGGCACAGCCGATCGCCCAGCGCCTGGTCCGTCGCCGTCCACCACGGTTCGTAATGGCGCGTGGCATGGATCTGTCCGGCGCCGGTTTCCTCCAGCAGCTCGGCGAGTACCCTGGCCGCGGCGCCGCGGCGCAGGATCAGGCGGCTGCCTTTTTCCTCCAGCGCCTTGCCCAGCGCCGCCAGCGAATGGTGGAGCCACCACCGCTGCGCCGCGCCGATCCGCCAGTCGCCAGGCGCTTCGTCGTCGAGGATGTAGACCGGGACCACCGGGCCTTCATGCGCGGCGGCAACCAGCGCGGGGTGATCGTGAAGGCGAAGATCCTGGCGGAACCATAACAGGGTGGTCATCGCGGGACGCTACGCGCGGGATTGATCGAGGTTCCTGCCCCCGATCACCCCAGCGCGCCGGCCAGCGTGGTGATGACCCGTACGTGCCGCGCCGCGATCGCCATGACATCGTCGCCATAACCGCCGCCGACGGTGCTGGCGACGGGCACGCTGCGCGCCCGCGCCCAGCCGGCGACGGCGCGGTCGCGGCGCACCAGCCCGTCCTCGCTCAACGCCAGTCGCCCGAGCCGGTCATCGGCGAAGGGATCGACCCCGCCCTGATAGAGGATCAGCGTCGGCTGGAAACCATCGAGCAGCGGCACCAGCGTGTCGTGCAACGTCGCCAGATAGGCATCATCGCCGATCCCGTCCGCCAGCGGCACGTCCAGCGTCGATCGCGCCTTGCGCACGGGGAAGTTGCGCTCGGCATGGATCGAATAGGTGGCGATGCCCGGATGGCCCGCAGTCAGCGCGGCGGTGCCATCCCCCTGATGCACGTCGACGTCGACGATCAGCACCCGCGGCGTGATGCCCTCTTCCACCAGCCGCACCGCCGCGACCGCCAGATCGTTGAACACGCAATAGCCCGCGCCCGTCTCCGCCAGCGCATGATGGCTGCCGCCCGCGGTGTTGGCGGCAAAGCCGTGTTCCAATGCAAGGCGCGCGGCCAGCCATGTACCGCCCGGCACCATCTGCGCACGCTGCGCCACCACCGGGGTCACGGGAAAGCCGATTCGCCGTTCCTTGTCGCGCGGGACCGCGACGGACAGCACCTGTTCGACGTAATCCGGGTCGTGCACCGCCTCCAGCCAGCGGCGCTCGATCGCGTCGGGGGCGTGCCATGCCACCATATCCCCTTCCGCGTGCAGCAGATCGCGGATCGCGCCGTTCTTGCCCCAGCGATAGCTGCTGCGCGCAGGCGCGGCGGTGACGTAATCGGGGTGATGGACGACATGGATCATCGCGCTAAGATAGGTTGCAAAGCGATACGCGCCACGTCACCCGAGCGGCGCGACGACAGGAGACCCCCATGACCGATACGACGATCGAACGCCCGTCCGCCGACACCGGCGTCGCCAGCCCCTTCGTCCGCCCCGACGTGCGTGGCTTCCTGGATTATCTCAACAGCGTGCCCGGGCCGAAGATGCACGAGCAGTCGCCGGCGGATGCGCGTGCGGTCTATCATGCGATGAAGGACGTTGCCGATCCGCCGGTCGGCGAGCTGGCGGTGATCCGCGACCTGTCGATCCCCGGCCCGGATGGCGTGACGATCCCCGCGCGGCTGTTCGATACGCGCGAAAGCCGCGCGCCCGGCCCGGTGGTGGTCTTCTATCACGGCGGCGGGTTCGTGATCGGCGATATCGACACGCACGCCAGCTTCACCGCGGAGATGGCACGGCAGCTCGACCTGCCGGTGGTGTCGGTCGATTATCGGCTCGCGCCCGAGGCGCCCTGGCCGGCCGCGCCCGACGATTGCGAGGCGGCGGCGCGCTGGGTCGCCTCCAGCCCGTCGGAACTGGGGCGCACCGCCACCTCGCTGATCCTGGCGGGGGACAGCGCGGGCGGCAATCTGGCGATCGTGGTGACGATGGCGCTGCGCGATTCACCCGCTGCGGTCCCGGTGGTGGTGCAGGCGCCGATCTATCCGGCGGCGGACATGGCCACCGAATATCCGTCGTTCAACCAGTTCGCCGACGGCTATCTCCTCACCCGCGACGGGATGATCTGGTTCGGCGAACATTATGCCGCCGATCCCGCGCACCCGCGCAGTTCGCCGCTGGCGGGCGACCTGGCCGGGCTGCCGCCGGCGGTGATCGTAACCGCCAGCCTTGATCCGATCCGCGATCAGGGCCGCGCTTATGCCGCGGCGCTGGTCAGGGCGGGCGTGCCGGTTACCTTTCGCGAGGCGCGGGGCATCGTCCACGGTTTCATCACGCTGCGTCAGGCGATCCCGTCCGCACAGGGCGATGTCGCGGGTTATCTGGCCGCGCTGCGCGCCGCGATCGTCGAGGCGGAGGGACAGCGCGTGATGGCACAGGCGGCGGGATAACCGCGCGCGGCAGGGGCCATAGCCCGCGGTAACCGGCGGCGGGGCACGGGGTGGAGGGCCGGGACGAAGCACGCTACACGGGCGCGATGACCGACCCCACCATCCTCCCCTACCGCCCGTGCGCGGGCGTGATGCTGCTCAACCGCGACGGGCGGGTGTTCGTCGGCCAGCGACTCGATAACGTGCTGGAAGCCTGGCAGATGCCGCAGGGCGGGATCGATCCGGGCGAGGAACCGCGCGACGCGGCGGTGCGCGAATTGTGGGAGGAAACCGGCGTCACCGCCGACAAGGTGACGTTGATCGCCGAGGCGCCGGAAGAGCTGCTCTACGACCTGCCACCGGACATGGTCGGCAAGGTGTGGAAGGGCAAGTATCGCGGCCAGCGCCAGCGCTGGTTCCTGTTCCGCTTCGACGGCGAGGATGCCGATATCCGCATCGATACCGAGCATCCGGAATTCCGCGCCTGGCGCTGGGCCGATCCGGCCGACCTGCCGCGGCTGATCGTGCCGTTCAAGAAGCAGCTCTATACCGACGTGCTCGCCGCGTTCGCGGAGCATCTGCCGCGCTAGGCGGCGGTGACGGTCGGAGATGCTGCCTGTCCTGCTGATCCTGCAAACCGCCCTGCCGCCCGCCGGCGCGGTGATCGACGTCCCGGTTCCGCCGCTGGACCTGGGTGAGGTCGGCGTCGAGCTGGACAAGGTGCCGCCGCCGGAAATCCCGCCTGAGATCCGCGCGATGATGGATGCCGCGATGCAATCCGGCGACGAAAGCGGGCTCGACACGATCGTCAAATATGCGCGCGTCGCCGATCCGGGATCGCGCGACCTTACGCTGCGCCGCGCGACCGAATGGCGCGAGGCACGCGCGCGGGCGCGCAACCAGCGCGTGCGACAGGCGGGCGCGTTCGAGCTGTGGACGGGCCGGGTCGAGCTGGGCGGCTTTTCGTCCAGCGGCAATTCGGACGTCACCGGGCTGACCGGGATCGCCGACCTGACGCGCGAGGGGCTGCGCTGGCGCCACCGCGTGCTGGCGCAGGCCGATTTTCAGCGCACCGCCGGGGTGACCAGCCGCGAACGCTACGTCTTCGCCTATCAACCCAATTACAAGCTGAGCGACCGCGGCTACATCTACGGCGCGGCGCAGTTCGAGGCGGACCGCTTCCTGGGGTACGACCAGCGTTATTCGGCCTCCGTCGGTGCGGGCTACAGCCTGTTCCGCGACGCCGCGCTGACCACCGATATCGAGCTGGGACCGGCATTCCGCCAGTCGAACCTGACCGACAACAGCCAGCAAAGCAGCCTGGCGGTGCGCGGCAGCCTGGACCTCGACTGGACGATCCTGAGCGGGCTGGTGGTGACGCAGGACGCCGCGATCTACCTGGAACGGTACAACAGCACCGTGCGCAGCGTGTCGGCGATCGAGGCGAAGCTGCTGGGGCCGCTGTCGGCACGGCTCTCGTATACCGTCCAGTACGAAAGCCAGCCGGTCAACGGGCGCGTCCCCACCGACCGCACCAGCCGCGCGTCGCTGGTCTATACGTTCTGACGGTTTCAATCGTGACGACTTTGGGGATAGATGGCGCGTGATGGAGATGCTTTCCCACGACGAACGGCGCGCGGTGGAGCGGCTGGACCAGGCCGCGATGCTGGCGCGCACCGAGCAATGGGCGGCAGTCAACAGCGGCACGCGCAATACCGCGGGCTGTGCGGCGATGGCCGGGTTGCTGGCCGATGCCTTCGCCGCGTTGCCCGGCGAGGTGACGCTGGTCGAACCGGGCCGTGCGGAGGCGGTCGGCGCGGACGGGCGCGTCGATCCGATCGCGCACGGCCGGCACCTGTACGTCCGCGTGCGCCCCGACGCGCCGGTGCGGATGCTGCTGACCGGGCATATGGACACCGTCTATCCCGCCGATCACCCGTTTCAGACTCTGGCCTGGCGCGAGCCGGGGGTGCTTAACGGGCCGGGGGTCGCCGACATGAAGGGCGGCGTGTCGCTGATGCTGGAAGCGTTGCTCGCGGTCGAGGCGGTGGCGCCGACGATCGGCTATGACGTGGTCATCAATTCGGACGAGGAAACCGGCTCCTTCTCCTCCGCCGCGCTGCTGGCGCAGGCCGCGCGCGGCAAGGTAGCGGCGCTGACCTACGAACCGGCGCTACCCGACGGGACATTGGCGGGTGCGCGCGGCGGCACCGGCAACTTCTCGATCGTCGTGCGTGGACGCGCGGCACACGCCGGGCGCAACCCGCAGGACGGCCGCAACGCGATCGTCGCCGCCTCCGCGATCGCGGTCGCGCTGCACGGCGCGCGCTCGCCGCGACTGGCGGTGAACCCGGCGCGG
>NZ_LSJO01000593.1:0-4844 GCF_001556735.1 Sphingomonas sp. CCH9-F2
ATCTTGCCCCGCTCCCCCCATCGCCCCACATCCGGCCGGCACGCGCCGTCTGGACGCGCGCGAACAAATCTGGAACATATTCCCGCATGGCACTCACCACGATTTCGGTCCGCGGCGCGCGCGAGCATAACCTCAAGGACGTCAGCGTCGATATCCCGCGCGATACGCTGACGGTCATCACCGGCCTGTCGGGTTCGGGCAAGTCCAGCCTCGCCTTCGACACCATCTATGCCGAGGGGCAGCGCCGCTACGTCGAATCGCTGTCGGCCTATGCGCGCCAGTTCCTGGAGCTGATGCAGAAGCCCGACGTGGACCATATCGAGGGGCTGAGCCCCGCGATCTCGATCGAGCAGAAGACGACCAGCCGCAACCCGCGCTCGACCGTGGCGACGGTCACCGAGATCTACGATTACATGCGCCTGCTGTGGGCGCGCGTCGGCGTCCCCTATTCCCCCGCCACCGGCCTGCCGATCGCAGCGCAGACGGTCAGCCAGATGGTCGACCGCGTGATGGCGCTGCCGGAGGGGACGCGCCTCTACCTGCTCGCCCCCGTCGTGCGCGGGCGCAAGGGCGAATATCGCAAGGAACTGGCCGAGTGGCAGAAGGCCGGCTTCACCCGCGTGCGCATCGACGGCGAGGTGTATGAGATCGACGAGGCGCCCGCGCTCGACAAGAAGTACAAGCACGATATCGAGGTGGTGGTCGATCGCCTCGTGGTGCGCGAGGATGTCGTGACCCGCCTCGCCGACAGTTTCGAGACCGCGCTGAAGCTTGCCGACGGCCTGGCCTATATCGACCCGGCCGACCCCGTCGAACCGCGCACCCCCGAAAGCGTCGTGCTCGGCGATCACGCCCCGCCCGGCCGGATCGTCTTTTCCGAAAAGTTCGCCTGCCCGGTCAGCGGCTTCACCATCGCCGAGATCGAGCCGCGGCTGTTCAGCTTCAACGCTCCCCAGGGCGCATGTCCGGCGTGCGACGGGCTGGGCGAGAAGATGATCTTCGACGAGGATCTGGTCGTCCCCAACCACGATCTGTCGATCAAGAAGGGCGCGGTCGTCCCCTGGGCGAAGAGCAACCCGCCCTCGCCCTATTACATGCAGGTGATGGCCAGCCTGGCGCGCGAATTCGGCTTCTCGCTCGACACCCCCTGGGCCGACCTGCCGGGCGAGGTGAAGCTGGTGATCCTCCACGGCACCGGCGGCAAGCCGGTCACGCTGACCTTCGTCGACGGCAAGAAGAGCTACGACGTGAAGAAGCCGTTCGAGGGCGTCATCGGCAACCTCAACCGCCGCCTCCTCCAGACCGAGAGCGCGTGGATGAAGGAGGAGCTGTCCAAATACCAGTCGTCGCAGGCGTGCGAGGTCTGCCACGGCGCGCGCCTCAAGCCCGAGGCGCTGTCGGTCAAGATCGCCGGCGAGGATATCAGCCACGCCACGCGGATGAGCGTGGTTGACGCGCTCGCCTTCTTCACCGACCTGCCGAACCATCTCGGCGACCAGCAGCGCGCGATCGCCGAGCGCATCCTGAAGGAGATCGTCGAGCGGCTCGGCTTCCTCAACAACGTCGGGCTCGACTATCTCAACCTCGATCGCACCTCGGGCACGCTGTCCGGGGGCGAGAGCCAGCGCATCCGCCTCGCGTCGCAGATCGGCAGCGGGCTGTCCGGCGTCCTCTACGTCCTCGACGAACCGTCGATCGGGCTGCACCAGCGCGACAACGACATGCTCCTCGCCACGCTGCGGCGGCTGCGCGACCTGGGCAACACCGTCATCGTCGTCGAGCATGACGAGGATGCGATCCGCATGGCCGATTACGTGATCGACATGGGGCCGGGCGCGGGCGTCCACGGCGGCAAGGTGGTGGCGCAGGGCACCGTCAAGCAATTGCTCAAGTCGAAGACGTCGATCACCGCCGATTACCTCAACGGCACCCGCGAAGTCCCGCTCCCCGCCAAGCGCCGCAAGGGATCGGGCAAGAAGCTGACCGTCCACAACGCCACCGCCAACAATCTGACCGGCGTCACCGCGTCGATCCCGCTCGGCACCTTTACCTGCATCACCGGCGTGTCGGGGTCGGGCAAGTCCAGCTTCACGATCGACACGCTCTACGCCGCCGCCGCGCGCCAGCTGAACGGCGCACGCATCCTGGCGGGCAAGCATGACAGGATCACCGGCCTCCAGCATCTCGACAAGGTCATCGACATCGACCAGTCGCCGATCGGCCGCACCCCGCGCTCCAACCCCGCCACCTACACCGGCGCCTTCACGCAGATCCGCGACTGGTTCGCCGGGCTGCCGGAATCGCAGGCGCGCGGCTACAAGCCGGGGCGCTTCAGCTTCAACGTCAAGGGTGGACGGTGCGAGGCGTGCCAGGGCGACGGCGTGCTCAAGATCGAGATGCACTTCCTCCCCGACGTCTACGTCACCTGCGACGTGTGCCACGGCGCGCGCTACAACCGCGAGACGCTGGAGGTGAAGTTCAAGGGCCACTCCATCGCCGACGTGCTCGACATGACGGTGGAGGACGCCGCCAGCTTCTTCGCCAACGTGCCGCCGATCCGCGACAAGATGGCGATGCTGGTCGAGGTGGGCCTGGGCTACGTCAAGGTCGGGCAGCAGGCGACCACGCTGTCGGGCGGCGAGGCGCAGCGCGTGAAGCTCGCCAAGGAACTCAGCCGCCGCGCCACCGGCAACACGCTCTACATCCTCGACGAACCCACCACCGGCCTCCATTTCGAGGACGTCCGCAAGCTGCTGGAGGTGCTCCACGCGCTGGTCGAGCAGGGCAACACCGTGGTGGTGATCGAACACAATCTCGACGTCATCAAGACCGCCGACTGGATCATCGACCTGGGGCCGGAAGGCGGGGTGAAGGGCGGGGAGATCGTCGCGGCGGGCGTGCCCGAAACGGTGGCCGACGTACCGGAGAGCTTCACCGGCCGCTATCTCAAGCCGCTGTTGCGGAAGCAGCGCGGGGACGCGCCTGTCCTGAGCTAAGCCGATGCATGAGCGTCGGCCTAGTCGACGGGTCGGAGGAGGTAGTGAAGGCGGGGCGGAGCTTTACGGGGAAGTATCTGGCGCCGTTTTTATAGTATTACCTAGATTTGGAGTACCTAACGGTGGATATCAGCGACGTCCGACTTGGCACAATACACATCAACACTCGTTCCGGAAGTGTTCCGACACCATTAATTGCCGGACGGGCGGTTTATATTTTGGGTAGAAACGGCACCGGCAAATCCGCATTAATACACAATTTAGTCAGTCAGTTGCCAAAAGGTATTTACATTCCTGGATCTCGCCCAAGTTATTTCGATAATGATAGCCTTCAAATGACTCCAGCGTCTCGTCGACAAATGGAAAACAATTGGATGGCTTGGGACCGTCAGCCATCCACTCGATATCGACCAATAAGCGGCACACAGCGAAATGAGCGCGCTATTCTCGATTTACAGTCATCGGAAACGCAGTTTAAAGTAGACGCAGCCAATGAAATACGAAACCCTGCAACAAGGCAACAGGCAATTTCGAGACTTGAAAATAGTTTGTCTCCATTTGACCGGATGAATAGCATTCTGCGTCAAGCGAACTTCCCAGTAGAGGTTATAATGGGAGGATCTGAGATGCAGGCTCGTCGCGGAGGAGATCCTTATAGTATAGCAAAGATGTCGGATGGAGAACGGGCAGCACTCATCGTTACATCAGATGTTTTATCAGCCCCCTCCGGTTCTATATTTTTCATCGACGAACCCGAACTTCACCTTCACAGGTCAATTGTTGTACCGTTGATATCAGCTCTTCTTCGCGAGCGACCGGATTGCAGCTTTATCATAAGTACCCACGAGCTGGATTTACCGTCTCATGGATCCGAAGGCTTAGTCGTATTGGTGCGCGGATGCTCATGGAGCGGTGATCACGTGATGAACTGGGATGTCGATATCTTAAGTTCTATTGATGGTATTCCCGATGATTTACGAGTGGATCTGCTTGGATCTCGACGAAAGATCCTATTCGTTGAAGGGCAAGAAAATAGCCTTGATCAAGCATTTTATGCGATATTGTTTCCAAATGCGTCGGTACGTCCGAAAGGCACGGCACGCGATGTAAAAAACGCCGTGAAAGCCCTCAAAAGTTTAGAGTCAATGCATCATGCCAGCCCATATGGGCTGATAGATAATGACACGCTTCGATCTGATCAGATAGAAGCCCTTCGACAGGAAAAGATTTTTGCCCTTCCGATAGCCAGCATAGAGTCTCTTTATTATTGTATCGAATCTATAAACGCAGTTGCACAATCACAATCAGCCACTTTAGGCATTCCACTGCGTGAACTCATAGACAGTGCGAAAAGCAGTGCGCTCTCGGCCCTTGCAGCGGTCGATCGCCAAGAGCACCTTGCATCGTATATTGCCATATTAAAATTTCGCAACTTGGTGATAAGTTCGCTACCGTCAAAGGAAGATATTGTTGCGGCACGTGACCAAAAAATTAATTTTAGTGTCGGGTCCACTTACGCCTCAGAATTAAATAGACTGCAAAATTATGTAACTCGAGGGGAGTACGATGCGATAGTCGCAAAATATCCAATTCGAGAAAGCCCGATGCTCAGCGCCGTAGCGGCAGCATTGAGATTTCGCGAGCGAGCGGATTATGAACGTGCCGTTATTACGAGACTCGGAATGGATACCGCATTCGCTGATGCAATGAAAATTAAGTTATCCCCTCTCGCCACAGTATTGAATTAGGCTTTCAGATTAAACGTCTCAACTAAAGCACGAAAGCCAGCTTAACACCGCAGTGCATCTGAGAGGTCAACAGTAACAGAGCATCCCGCCGCGGCAAAGC
>NZ_LSJO01000594.1:0-1345 GCF_001556735.1 Sphingomonas sp. CCH9-F2
CCTCAGTACAGGCCCGGCGTCTCGCGCTGTGCGGCGTGCGGGCGGGCGGGCGTCAGCAGCGTGCGCGCCTGCGCGGTCAGCCCGGCGGTGCGTTGCGCCGATGCGCTCGCGCCGATCGGGGTGCAGCCGCGCCCGCCCAGATAGTTCAGCGCCGCGCGCACCGACGCCTCGTTCGCATCGCCCAGCGGGCGGGTCAGGTCGTCGCTCGCCTGGCAGCTGGCCTCTACCTTGCCCGCCAGCCCGTTGTAGTAATCGCCCTGCCGCGCGGCATTCTGCAGCGCCAGCGCGATCACGCGCAGCCGGTCGTCGGGGCAGGCGGGGTTGTCGAGCGGGATCTGCCCGACGGGCTTGCCATAGGTGTTGCTGCCGATCAGCGCGGCATTGCCGTGGAGGTAGGGGATCATCGCGTTGATGACATATTCGCTGGCCGATGCGGTGCCCTCGGTGCCGATGAACGCCACCTTGGTCGGCGTGATCGCATTGGCTTCGCGTCCGAAATAGATCGTCTCGTCGTTGCTCGACTTGCTCGGGCGGAACGCGATATAGGTCTGCACGTCGCTGGTGCTGCGTGCCCCGCCGAGCAGGTCGGTGAACGTCTCCGCCGTCGCCAGCAGCCCCCCGCCATTGTAGCGCAGGTCGACGATGACGTTGGTGATCCCCTGCGCGCGGAACGCGCCGAAGGCGGTGCGCAGCTGGTCGTCGGCGGTGCTGATGAAGGTGCGCAGGTTGACGTAACCGACCTTGCGCCCGCCGTCGTCGATCACCTTGTAGCCGTAGCGCGGCGATACCGGTGCGAGCGAGAAATCGGCCTTGGACAGCGTCACCACGCGCGTGCCCGACGTATCGATGACGCGGAATACGCGCGTCGTGCCCGGCGTGTCGGGGCCCAGCGCGTCGTTCAGCGCATCGGTATTGCCCGACGACAACAGGCTGCTGACGGTCTGCAGGTTGCTGCTGCTGGTGCCCACCGCGTCGATCTGCGCGCCGCGATCGACATTGGCGGCCAGCGCCGGCCCGCCCTCGAACGATTCGGTGACCAGCAGCCGGTTCGACCGGTCCAGCGTCAGCCGCACGCCGAACCCGGCGGTAGTGCCGGAGCCGTAATAGGCGTTCTCTTCCTTCACCGACGTCAGATAGGTGAAATAGCGGTCCTTGTTCTGCGCCCGCGCCGTCGCGGTCAGCGCGTCCAGGAACGTATCGACATCGCCGTAGCGCGACGGGTCGATCGACGCCGGCAGCGTATCGGGGAACAGATACCATTCGCGCATCTGCGCCAGCACCCAATCCTGTCGCGCGCGCAGGCTGCACGATCCGCTGCTGGAAGGGGACGGGGACGGCGAGGGGG
>NZ_LSJO01000595.1:0-4618 GCF_001556735.1 Sphingomonas sp. CCH9-F2
CGCGGCCGGCGAAGGCACGCTGGTTGGGCAGGCCGGTCGCCTCGTCGGTCAGCCGGTTGTCGCGGAACCGGCGCGCGACGTCGCGCGCGGCGATCAGCGCGCCGGTGACGAGCAGCACGACAAAACCGATCGCGAGCGGATAGCGCACGCCGCCCCAGCGCTCCGCGGCCAGCACCGCCGCGGTAAAGACGGCCAGCGCGATCGTGAGCCGCACCGCCGCCACGCTGGTTCGACGGGCAGCGACCGCCGGCACCGCCAGCAGCAGCGCAAGCGCCAGCACCAACGGCCGCGTGCCGTGTACAGGCGTCCCGCCGAACAGCGTTTCGGTGGCCAGCGCCTGGATCACCACCCCCGGCAGGACACCGTGTGCGGGGACGAGATAGCGATCGCCCATCTCGATCGCGGTCGCGCCGATCAGGACGTTGCGCCCGCGCACCGTACGCGGATCGAAGCGTCCGCGCTCGACATCGATGAAGCTCAGCCGCGGGATGGTGGTGGGCGCGGCCGCGAAATCGATCGGGAAGGGTTCGCCCGCCTGCCCGGCGCGCGCGGCGATATAGGCCGACAGCGATGGGCGCGGGGTGCCGGCCGTCACGGTCGCCAGCGGCATGTCGCGCACGATGCCGTCAAGGTCGGGCAGGATGCTGACGGAGGCGAGGCTGGCATGCGCGCGCAGCGCGGGCAGAGGGAGCGAATCGAGATTGCGCCGGTCCGTCGTGCCGGCCTGTTGCGCGAAGGTGGGAAGGGCGACGCGCCCGTCCGCGCGGGCGATGGCGTCGGCGAACAAGCGGTCGTCCACCGGATCGGAGGCTGTGGAAAAATCGACGTCGAACACGATCGTCGCCGCGCCTGCCGCCTTCAGATGGTCGACGGCGGCGGCGTAATGGCGGCGTGGCCACGGCCAGCGGCGGATCGCATCCACGCTGCGCGCGTCCATTTCCACCACGACGACGTTACCCGATGCCGGGTGCGACATCACCGCGATCCGCAACGGCTCGATCAGGCGCTTCAGCGGCATGCCCACCGCCGGCAGCATCGTCGTCACCCCCGCGATCGCGGCGATGATGAGGATCAGGAACGAGCTGCGCGTGCGCATCAGAACGCGCGCGCCAGCCGCAGCGATATTCGCGGGCTGTGGTCGCCGGTGTCGAACCGCGCGTCGGTGACCGGTAGCGCCACCTCCACCAGCCAGTCGAACCGTCCGGTGCCGATCCGCGCGCCCATGCCCGTGGACATCAGGCTGCCGCCGCCCTCCCCGCCGCGTAGATTGCCGACGGTGCCCCCGTCGACGAAGCCGTAAAGCTGCGTGCGATCGACGATCCCGCCCGGCAGGCGGCCGATATCGGCACGCAGTTCGACCGCGCCCAGGATGCCCTGATCGCCGGTCCGCTCGGCATAATCGTATCCGCGGCCGAACGCCGGGCCGCCCAGGCCGATTTCCGCCACCGCCAGCAGCGGGCGCGACGCCAGCTGCCCGGCGCCGGCGACGACCAGGCTGAACGGCTTGCCGAGCGAGGTGGTCCAGTCGGCGGCAAAGGACAGCGTCGCGAAGCGCGCATCGCCGTCGCTGAGCGACGCCAGTGGCGAGCCGGCGCGAGTGACTGCGCCCACCGGCAAGCCGACATTGGTGGTCAGTTCGGCGCGGGCCGCGCCGCCGGCGAGCATCGTGGCGCCCGTCAGCGTGCCCGACAGCGTCACCAGCCGGTCGCGGCGCAGGCTGCTGCCCAGCAGATACTGGTCGGTCCCGATCGCGCGCAGCTCGCCGCCCAGCCACAGGCTGCGCGCGCGGGTGCGCAGCAACGGGTGCTGGACACCAATTGCGGCGTCGGCGCTGTTTCCCTCGACCTTCAGCGGCGTCAGCGAACCGCCGGGGCGCGACCGCGCGATCGACCCGGACACCGTGGCAATCGTGCCGCGCGCGTCGAGCGGCGCGGCGTAGCGCGCGCGGACGAAGACGAACTCGGACGGTTGCAGCGGCGTCTGCGACGCGATCAGCGTCACCTCGTCACCCGATTGCGCCACCTCGCGCGCGGTGGCGATCAGCGTCGATCGCACCGGGCCGACCTCGTCGCTGCCGCGGTTGTCGATCTGGACATAGGCCGAGCGGCGGTCCGCCTCGACGGTGACCAGCAGGATGCCGAAGCCGTCCTGCCGTACCAGCCGGCTGCCGGTGACGCGCAGACCGGGCATGTCGCCGACCAGCAGCAACGCACGTTCCAGATCCGCGCGGCGCAGCGGCCCGCCGGTGACCAGCGCGGCGGCCAGCACGCGATCGGCGGCCACGCTGCGCGCGCCCACGATCCGCACGGCGTCGATTCGACCAAGGTCCAGCGTGACATGGAGGATGCCGCCTGCCATTGATTGTGCCGGCACCTGCGCCGTGGCGAAGGGGTAGCCGCGATCACGCGCGATCTGCGCGACGGCGCCGGCCAGCGCCGCCAGATCGGGTTGCGACATCGCGATGCCCAGCCGCGGGGCGATCGCGTCGGCGAACGTGGCGGGCGGCAGCCGGTCCTGTCCATCGACGGTGATCGCGCGGACGATCCCGGTGACCGGCGCGGCGGCGCTGGCAGGGGCGACAGGGGCAGCGATCGACGGGGGCCCCTCCTGCGGCGTGGCGGCCGGCGGCGGAAGGGTGCGTTGGATCAGCGTCGGATCGGCACGGTCGAGTGCGGTCTGCGCCAGCGCGGACGGCGTGGCGAGCACCATCCAGCTGGCCAGGGCCAGTGCACGCTTCATGTCGGATCCCCGGATGTCATACCGCCGACAGCACTAGACGACGAAATCTTGGGATTTGGTTAGGGCGCGGTCACGCCCCGCGTAAACGCGCGCTTCACCACAGCATGAAACAGCACCGCAAGCCTTCCAGGGCGATGAGACGGCGCAGGCTCCGCCGAATCGGTCGGACTTGCGGGAGATTCTCGATGCGTCGCGCCCTTGCCGTCTTGCTGGCGGCATCCTGTTCCACGCAGGCCCTGGCCGGCCCGGCAGGCTGGACGATCAGCGAGGCGTCCGGCCCGGTCACGATCGCGCGTGCGGGTGTGTCGACGGTGGCGACGCGCGGCGGCGCGGTGAGCGCGGGCGATGTCGTATCGACCGGGCGCGGCGGGCGGGCGGTGCTGGTCCGCGGCACGGAATTCATGATGGTCGCCCCCGGATCGCGCCTGCGTCTGCCGGCGGAGGCGCAGCCCGCCGGCGTCACCCGCGTGATCGAGGAACTGGGCAACGTTGTCTTCATGATCAAGAAGAAGATGACCCCGCATTTCGAGGTGAAGACGCCGTATCTGGCCGCGGTGGTGAAGGGCACGACCTTTTCCGTCGGTGTGTCGGGCGCGGGCACGTCGGTGCAGGTGCTGGAGGGCGCGGTGGACGTCGCGACGCTGGACGGCGGGGCGCACGATTTGGTGACGCCCGGCGCGGTAGCCATGGTCGCGGCGGGCAATCGCATGCGCATGACGATCGAGGAGAATGGGCGGACCCGCGTTCTGGAATCGTCGGGAGCGGGCGAGAGCGAGCCGGCGCCGGCAGCGGTCCCGGTGGTGGCGGAACAGACCGCCTCCAGGGAAGGTGAAGGGGGGGGGCGAGAGCGGGGGCGCCGCGGCCCTTCCCGAGGCAGCGCCCGCGGTCGAGGTCGTGGCCTCGTCGCCGGCCGAGGCGCCCGCGCTGACCGCGGCGGTCTATGCCCCGGCGGCGTCGCTGGCGACCACCACCGGCGGGCTGGTATCCGGCACGATCGGCGGGGGCGGCGACATTGCCGGTGTCGCCGCCGCGACGAAGATCGCGACCGAGGCGGCGGTATCGACGACGCGCATGGTCGAGACCGCAAGTCAGATCGCCGAGGCGCGCGCCGCCGCGGCCGAGGCTGCCGCCACCGTCCAGAAGTCGGAGACCGAAACCGTCACCGCGGCGCTGGCCAAGGTGGAGGCGGAACGCCAGTCGGCCGACGCCGCGGCGGCCGCGATCAAGGCTGCCGAGGATGCCGCCCGGGCGAAGGTGGAGGAAGAGCAGCGCAGCACCGAGAAGGCGGCGGCCGCCGCGGCGGCGGAGGCAGCGGCCAGGGCCGCGGCGCAGGCGGCCGAGGATCGCGCCCGCGCCGAGGCGGAGCGGGTCGCCAAGGCGCAGGCGCAGGCACAGGCCGACGCGGACGCCGCTGCCGCGAAGCGCGCCTCTGACGAGGCCGCCGCGGCGGCGGCCAAGGCCGCGGCGGACGAGGCGGCGCGCGCCCAGGCGGCCAGTGCCGCCGCGGCCGAACGCGAGGCGGCGATCCAGCGCGCGACCGCTGAGGCCGCCGCGGCCGAGGCCGAGCGCGCGCGCCAGGAAGCGGCGCAGGCCGCCGCCCAGGAATCGGCGCGTCAGGCCGAGCAGGCGGCCGCGCTGGCCGCGCAGCAGATCGCGCAGGCGCAGGCCGCGCAGGCGCAGGCCGACGCCGCGGCGCAGGCCGCCGCCGATCAGGCGGCGCGCGACGCCGCCCGCGCGGCGCAGGAGGCGGCGGAGGCCGCGCGGGTCGCGGCGCAGGCCGCTGCCGACCAGGCGGCGCGCGACGCCGCCCGCGCGGCGCAGGAAACCGAGGCCGCGAACCACGCCGCGGCGCAGGCGGCGGCCGACAAGGCCGCGCGCG
>NZ_LSJO01000596.1:0-234 GCF_001556735.1 Sphingomonas sp. CCH9-F2
ACGTGTGCCATCTCTATCTGGCGCGGATTGTGTCTTTTCTAACTGGCAGGAACACGCCGCGACGTTGCAAGGGGCAGAGCCAGAGCCAGGCCGCGGCGACCGTACCCGTTATTCGATTCGTTCCAGCCCCGCCGCGGCGGCGCGGCCGTTGGCGACGTAGTGCGCCGCCGACACCTTCAGCGCGGCGACCGCAGCGTCATCCAGTTCCCGGACCGCGCGCGCCGGGCTGCCGAC
>NZ_LSJO01000597.1:0-4392 GCF_001556735.1 Sphingomonas sp. CCH9-F2
GGCGGCGTGGCGGCCGAAGCGGGCGAGCGTGACATGCGGCAG
Organism: Sphingomonas sp. CCH9-F2; assembly: GCF_001556735.1. Classification (NCBI taxonomy): domain Bacteria; kingdom Pseudomonadati; phylum Pseudomonadota; class Alphaproteobacteria; order Sphingomonadales; family Sphingomonadaceae; genus Sphingomonas; species Sphingomonas sp. CCH9-F2. The sequence goes on from NZ_LSJO01000597.1 coordinate 43, forward strand.
ATAGCGGCGCGGATCGGGTGCGACGCCGGCGCGGGCCAGCGCCTGATCGACCTTGCGGTGGAGCGCGGCGAGTGCCTCCCCCGGCACCACCCGCGCCCACAAGGTGTCGACGACTCCGCGCCGGTCGAACGTCCCCACGCCGTCGATCCGCACCACGGGGGTGGGCGCGGCGATGCCGGCGAGCGTGGCGGCGACATCCTCCGCCCGGTGCCGGTCGACGTCGCCGAGGAAGCGGACGGTCAGGTGCAATTGATCGTCATCCTGCCAGCGCGCACCGGGCAGCGCCGCCATCGCCGCGGCCAGCGCGGTGCGGATCGGGGGCGGCGGGCGCAGGGCGACGAACAGGCGGTGCATGAAATCTCTGTAACGAACGGTTGCTATCGGAGCCGTTTCTTGAAAATCAACGTTGCGCAGGCGATATTCAATGCATCCGGAACGATTGCCGGACGAAGGAGCAAGAAGACAATGGCCAACTGGTCCGATCCCCGGCCCTCCGCCGCCCCGTTTGGCGGAACCGCTTCGGGCACCCGCAGCGAGGCGTTCGACGCCGGGCTGCGGTCGTACATGCTGTCCGTCTACAATTACATGGCATCGGGCGTGCTGCTGACGGGTATCGTCGCGCTGCTGTTCGCCGTGTCCGGCGCCGCGGTGACGGTGTTCCAGACGCCGCTGCGCTGGGTCATCACGCTGGCGCCGCTGGCGTTCGTGTTTGCGATGAGCTTCGGCCAGGGGCGCTTTTCGTCCACCGGGCTGAAGGCGATGTTCTGGGGCTTCGCGGTGGCGATGGGTCTGTCGCTGTCGACGATCTTCCTCGTCTATTCGCCGATCGCGATCGCGCAGGCGTTCTTCGCCACGGCGGCGGGCTTCGGCGCGCTGAGCCTGTACGGCTACACGACCAAGCGTGACCTGTCGGCGTTCGGCACGTTCCTGATCGTCGGTCTGGTCGGCCTGATCGTCGCCAGCATCATCAACCTGTTCGTCCAGTCCGGCCCGCTGGGCCTGGTGATCTCGCTGGTCGGCGTGCTGCTGTTCGCGGGGCTGACCGCGTACGATACGCAGCGCACCAAGAGCCTGTATTTCCAGGTCGCCGGCTATGGCCCGGAGGCCGTCGGCAAGGCGGTGGTGATGTCGGCGCTCAGCCTGTACCTCGACTTCATCAACATGTTCCTGTTCATCCTGCGCCTGTTCGGCGGCAATCGCGACTGATCGTCACGCAGGAGCGTTACAGACCGGAGGCCCGGCGGGTTGACCGCCGGGCCTCCTTCTTTTTGCCGTCCGTCTGCGGAGTATCGCCATGCGCCTTTCGATCGAGGTCCACCTCGACTATCATTTCCCGCGGGCGGCCGACGTGCTGCTGCAGATCGAGGCGGCGGCCGAGCCGACGCAGCGGCTGAAGACGCAATCGCTGCTGATCCGCTCCGATCATCCGATCCGCGCGGTTCCGGGGGAGGAGGGGATCGGGCAACGCTGCTGGGCGCGCGGCGAGCAGCGGCTGGTCGCCGATTACACCGCCGTCGTCGCGATCGACCGCGCGCTGGCGTTCCTGCCGGCGCTTCCCGCCACCCCGGTGACCGCGCTGCCCGCGGCGACGATCCCCTATCTGCTGCCGAGCCGCTATTGCGCGTCGGACCGGTTCGAGCATTTCGTGCGGCGCACCTTCGCGGGCCTGTCGGGCGGGGTGCTGGCGCAGGCGATGGCCGACTGGGTGTACGACCACCTCGACTATGATTCGGCGGGCAGCGATCCGGGCGGCGGGGCGCTGGAAACCTTCGCCGAGCGGCGCGGGGTGTGCCGCGACTATGCGCATCTGCTGGTCACGCTGGCGCGCGCGGCGGAAATCCCCGCACGCTGCGCCGCGGTCTATGCCCCCGGGGTGGATCCGCCCGACTTCCACGCGGTCGCCGAACTGTGGCTGGACGGGGCGTGGCATCTGGTCGACGCGACGCGGATGGCGCGCGGCGACGAGATGGCGCGGGTCGCGGTGGGCCGCGATGCGACCGACATCGCGTTCATGACCATTTTCGGCAGCGCGCAGATGAACCGGCAGGAAGTGCGCGTCGCCCGGCTGACCGGCTGAGCGCAGGAACGCGGCTCCCCCCGGCACGTTGACGCGCCGTAACAATGGAGAAGGAAGCCATGAGCGCGAACACGCCAATGGAGGGGCAGGGGATCGACGAACGCGCGATCGACAGCCTGTCGGTCGCCCCGGGCGATGCCGGGCAGGATGCCGGCCAGGATGCCCTGGACGAGGCACTCGACGAATCGATGGACGCCTCCGATCCGCCGGCGGTGACCCAGCCGGGCCGCGACGCACCCGCGCCGTCGTCCGGGTTCGACGCGGCGGAGGAGGCCGAGCGCCAGCGCGACGCCTGATCCGGCCCACGCCGGGCGATTGCCGACCCTGCCCGGGCCGGGGGTGACCGCTGCGTCACGCCCGGCCTCGCTTCGTCGCATCCATGTTGCGGTGCGGCACATCTCGTGTTCGATTGTGACGGCCGAAAGTCGGAGGCGTTAAGGCTTGTGTTAACCAGTCGGGCGCATCCTGCCGACGGTTCGATCACTGGTGGGGCGGGGTTGACGATGGCAAAGAGGATGAAGCCGGCCGAAGGCGCGATGACGCTGGCAGAGATGAAGGAATTCGCCGGGTTCGCGGCGGCGACGCAGCGGTACGTGCGCCGCAGCCTGGACGTCGGGCTGGACCGCGACGATGCGATGATCCGCTGGTCGCGCGACGTGGTGGAGGCCGCGAGCATCCGCGCACAGGCACAGCATTACCGGCGCCTGCCCGCGATCCGCGCGCTGGTGCCCGACGACAGCGGACTGGAAAGCGCCGAGCAGATGATGGCGCCGCTGATCACGCTCACCGCGTTCGACCTGGGGCAGGGGCGGCTGACCAGTTTTTCGGCGTATCGCTTCCTGTACGAACGGCTGGTCGGGGCGCAGGTGCGTCCGTGGCTGCCCGCGGCGTTCTGCGCCGCGTCGGCGATGCCGCACCTCCACCCGGAACTACGGCGGACGTTGCTCCAGTCGATCAGCGAGGCTGCGGCGACCGCATCGGGCTGGTCCTCGCGCGAGCCGGCGTTCTTCCCTTACTGGGTCGAAAAGGTCGACGTCACCGCGCTGCCGCACTGAGCGGCGCGACGAACCGCAGGGCGACCGCCGCGCCGTCGCGCGCGGCGTCGTCGAACACCGCGCGCACGTGTGTCAGATAGGCGACGAGCGCGGCAGGCAGCCGTACCGCGCCGGCGATCTCCACCACCAGCGGCGGGCGCACGCTATTCTCCCCGGCGACCAGCCCGTCGTACAGCGCATCGAGGTTCGCGCCGTGCCAGCCGGGCGCGCCCAGTCCCGCCAGCAGATCGCGCCACAGGTCGTCGCGATCGTGCCAGCCGCGCGCGTCGAGGCGAATCACGCTCAACGGCACGCGCGCCACCCCATGGTGCCGCGCTGCGCCTGGTCGAGGTGGAAGTGATCGCGGTGCGCGGCGTTGTAATCGGGTGACAGGACGGTCGCGAACAGATCGCACGCGCCGTCGCGCACCTCGCGCAGGAAGGCGGCTTTCGCCGGCGCGCCGTTCCAGTCGCCGGCCAGCGTGATGCGCGTGCCGTCGGACAGGCGGAAGCCGGCGATGTCGATCGCGTTGGCGGTGGAATGCTCGCTCCACGATCCGGCGTCGCGGCCGTACATGCGACGGCACGAATAGCTGCCGAAATGGTCGATGCGCGTGACGCGCGCGCCGAAATGGCGCTGCGCGGCGGGCGCGACGACATGCCATTCCCACAGCGCCAGCGCCGCCGCCACCGGGCAGGCGACCCCCGGCACCGGCGCGGCGAACGGAATCGTGACGGCCCCGCCACGCTCCAGCCGCACCGCATCGTCGTAGCCGCAGCTGCGCGCTCCCGTGGGTCGCAGCGCGGGCAGTGCGGTGAAGCGCACCCCCGCATCCGTCAGCAGCGCGCGGCAGCGCGGCGCGTCGTCGCCCAGCGCGGTCAGCTTGCGCCCCGTGAACAGCCCGACCGGCTGCGCGAGGTCCAGCCGCGTCCACGGTAGATCCTGCGGCCGGCCGCGCGCCTGCGCCCAGATCAGCAGCGCCGCGACCGCGACCAGCGCGAGTGCGGCGGTGGTGGCGATGACGCGGCGCACCGCGCGGATCAGCCGCGCATGGCGTCGCTCAGCCGCTCGGACGTGACGGGATAGCCCAGATCGTCGGGAATACAGAGGTGCGGCTCCCCATCGCGCGTTTCGTGCCAGGGCGTCACCACCCGCACCGGCGTGGCGCGCGCATGCGCGGCCGCGTCCTCGAAACTGTCGAACTGCGCCAGCCGCTCAAGGTTGCGGCGGGTGGGAAAG
>NZ_LSJO01000598.1:0-282 GCF_001556735.1 Sphingomonas sp. CCH9-F2
CCGCCGGCGCGGCGGTAGCGGGGGCGAGGGCGGCGGGGGCGGCGTCCTCGGCCAGCTTCTCCTCCGTGACGGGGGTTTCGGAAACGGGGGTACGGGCGTCGGTCATGCGGCAATCGTCCGATGGGCGCGCCAGCGACGGCGCAGCAGCAGGAACAGGAGGTAGCAGAAGGTCAGCGCGGCCAGCACCGCGACCAGCCGGAAGACGTCGTCATAGGCGAGCACGTTCGCCTCGCGCGTGGCGGTTTGCGACAGCAGCGCGCCGCCCTCCGCGCTGCTGTCGCA
>NZ_LSJO01000599.1:0-710 GCF_001556735.1 Sphingomonas sp. CCH9-F2
CCACCGCGCGGGGGGCCGGGGTGCGCACGAACGGCGCGCTATCCGCCTCGTCATCGTCGTCGAGATCGTAGATGTCGTCGTCGCCGTCGATCGCGGCGCGCCGGCCGCGCACGCGCGGGGTGAAGCGCGCGAAGTCGATCTCCAGGCTGCGGCCCCAGACGGTCGCACCCGCGATCCCCGCGACGATGCCGAGCGCGACGACGCCCCACCACGTCACCTGCGCATCGCCGATCAGCGCCAGCCCGGCGCGCGCGCCCGCCACGGCGCCCAGCCCGATCGCACCGCCCCAGCCGAACGGCAGCGCCGGCACCGCGCCGGGCGCGACGCACCCCAGTGCGACCGCCATCAACGAGACGCCCAGCAGCGCGAAACGCAGCATCCGCGGCCATTCCCCGGCGGGCTGCTCGCGCCACAGTCGCACCGCGACGATCGGCGGGATCGGCAGCAGCAGCGCGATCGCCGGGCCGAGCAGCGTCAGCGCCAGATCCGCGAACCACGCGCCGGGCGCCCCCAGCAGGTTGCCGGTCACCCCGCCCGCCGCGGTATTGAACGCCGCATCGCCCGGCCGATAGCTGGCGAGCGCGAGCGCCATCGCGACGGTGCCCGCGAACAGCAGGATCGCCAGCAGCAACGCCCCGCTGCGCAGCGCGCCTGCCTTGACCGTTTCACGCCACAGCGGCGCCCCAGCCCGGCTCGCCATCCACTCAACC
>NZ_LSJO01000006.1:0-587 GCF_001556735.1 Sphingomonas sp. CCH9-F2
GAGGATCCGGCGCGAGCACGCGTCGGGGAAGGCCATCAAGGCGATAGCGCGGGACTTGCACCTGTCGCGCAAGGTGGTGCGCAAGGCGATCCGGGCGCCGGAGGCGGACATGGGCTACCGGCGGGAGGTGCAGCCGCTGCCGAAGCTGGGGCCGTTTCAGGCGCGACTGGATGCGTTGCTGGAGGAAGACGAGGCACGACCGCGGCGCGAGAAGCTGCGCCTCACGCGCATCCACGACCTGCTGCTACGCGAGGGGTTCGACGGCTCGTACGACGCGGTGCGGCGTTATGCGGCTCGCTGGCGGCAGGCGCGGCGTCGCGATGTGATGGATGCGCCGGCGTTCATCCCGCTGCTGTTCCGGCCGGGCGAGGCGTATCAGTTCGACTGGAGCCATGAGGACGTCGAGATCTCGGGCAAGCCGATGCGTGTAAAGGTCGCGCATGTGCGGCTGTGCGCATCACGGGTGATGTATGTGCGCGCCTATCCCCGCGAGACACAGGAGATGCTGTTCGACGCGCATGCGCGGGCATTCGCCTTCTTCGGAGGCGTGCCGACGCGCGGCATCTACGACAACATGAAGACGGCGG
>NZ_LSJO01000060.1:0-34378 GCF_001556735.1 Sphingomonas sp. CCH9-F2
CCGCCACCCCGCCCGTCCCGGCGCGGATCGAACGGTTGCTGGAACGCACGCCGGTGATCGACGGGCACAACGATCTGCCGTGGGAAATTCGCCAGCACTATGGCGCGAAGGTCGAGGCACTGGACCTGCGCACCGATTCGACGCGCTGGCCCTATCCGCTGCAGACCGACATCGCGCGGTTGCGGCGCGGGCATGTCGGCGGGCAGTTCTGGTCGGTCTATATCCCCGCCAGCGCCAGCGGGCCGCGCGCGGTGGAAATGACGCTGGAGGAAATCGACATCGTCCGGCGGATGGCGGCGGCCTGGCCCGACGCCTTCGCGCTGGCGGACAGTGCCGACGACGTGCGCCGCGCGCAGAAGAGCGGGCGGATCGCGTCGCTGATCGGGGTCGAGGGCGGGCACCAGATCGACAAACGGCTGTCGGTGCTGCGCCAGTATCGCGCGCTGGGCGTGCGCTACATGACGCTGACCCATGGCAAGAGCCTGGAATGGGCCGACAGCAGCACCGATGCCCCGCGCGCCGGCGGGCTCAACGAATTCGGCCGCCAGGTGGTGAAGGAGATGAACCGCATCGGCATGATCGTCGACGTCAGCCATGTCGCCGACACGACGATGGCCGCCGCGCTGGACGTATCGCGCGCGCCGGTGATCGCCTCGCACTCCTCCGCGCGCGCGATCGCCGATGCGCCGCGCAACATCCCCGACGCGCTGCTCAAGCGGATCGGCGACGGCGGCGGGGTGGTGATGGTCAATTTCTACCCCAGCTTCGTGTCGGCCAAATGGCGCGCCTGGGACGCGGCGCGCACCGCCTTCGCCAAGGGGGCGGGGCTGGCAAGCGACGAATATGGCCCGCGCGCGCCGGCGCCGCTGGTCGCGTGGGACGCGCAGCACCCGGAACCGGCGGTGACCGTCGCCGACGTCGCCGATCATATCGAGCATGTCGCGAAGGTCGCGGGGCGCGGCGCGATCGGGCTGGGCGGCGATTTCGACGGGATCAGCGGGACCGGGCCGATCGGGCTGAAGGGCGTCGAAGGCTATCCGCTGATCTTCGCCGAGCTGGCGCGGCGCGGGTGGAGCGATGCCGACCTGTCGGGACTGGCGCAGGGCAATATCCTGCGCGTGATCGAGCGGGTGGACGCGGTGGCGGCGTCGATGGCGAAGGAACCGCCGGTCGACGCCACCGCCCCCGACTGACGCGCGCCGGCCGGGATCCCGGCCGGCGCACGCACGATCGTCAGGCCGCGGCCGTCTCCAGCGCGGGATAGTCGATATATCCCTCCGGCCCGGGGGCGTAGAAGGTCTTCGGATTGGGCGTGTTGAGGGCCGCGTCGCGGCGGAACCGCTCCGGCAGGTCGGGATTGGCGATGAACAGCCGGCCCCAGGCGACCGCGTCGGCGACGCCCGAATCGAGATCGGCCTGCGCGGCCTCCTTCGAATAATCCTGGTTCAGCACCAGCGGACCGGTGAACACCTGCCGGATCTTCGGGCTGAGCTTGGGCACCGAACTGGCGCCGAAGGTGCCGTTCTCGGCCTGCTCGCGCAGTTCCAGGAAGGCGATGCCGAGGTCGTTCAGCACCTTCGCCGCGGGGACGAACACCGCTTCAGGGTTTGAATCGTCCGCGCCCTGCGTTTCGCCGTTCGGGGACAGGCGGATCGAGGTGCGCCCCGCGCCGACCTCCGCGATGACGCGCTCCACCACCTCGCGCATCAAACGGATGCGATTTTCCGGCGAGCCGCCGTAATCGTCGTCGCGGTGGTTGGTGTTGTCGCGCAGGAACTGGTCGATGAAATAGCCGTTCGCGCCGTGAATCTGCACCCCGTCGAAACCGGCCGCGATCGCGTTGCGCGCGGCGGCGGCATAATCGTCCAGCGTCTGGCGGATGTCGTCCAGCGTCGCGGCGCGCGGCGTGTCATAGGGGTTCTTGTCGGGATCGTGATAGGGCGCGCGATCGGTCGAGGACGACAGCGACTGCAGCCCGGTGACGTCCGGACGCGCCAGCCGGCCCATGTGCCACAATTGCGCGACGATCCGCCCGCCCGCGTCATGCACCGCTTCGGTCACGGGCTTCCACGCCTCGGTCTGTTCCTGCGTCCACAGGCCCGGGGCATTCGGCCAGCCCAGGCCCTGGCGGCTGATCCCGGTCGCCTCGGAGATGATGAGGCCCGCGCCGGCGCGCTGCCGGTAATATTCGATCATCAGATCGGTGGGAACATGGCCGTCGGTGGCGCGGGTACGCGTCAGCGGAGCCATGAAGATGCGGTTCGGGGCAGTGATCGCGCCGATCGTGATCGGGTCGAACAGGCTGGGCATGGAGATGATTTCCTTTGTCACGAAGGTACCTGACGCCGCCAAGCTAGGAAGCTAAGGGGCCACATGCACGCACGTTCGTCGCCTAGAAAAGCTATGCCGGCCCCAAGCGGCGGGCACACCGCCGGTTTCGTCGCCGCGGTGGTGGCCAATGTCGCGCTGGCGTTCGGGCCGATGTTCGTGCGGCTGACCGATACCGGGCCGGTCGCGGCGGCGTTCTGGCGGATGGCGCTGGCACTGCCGCTGCTGTGCGCGGCGGCGTGGATGGCGCGCAACCGCACCGTGCGCATGCCGCTGTCGTGGCGCAGCGGATTGTTGCTGGCGGGCGCGGGCATCGCTTTCGCCGGCGATCTCGGCAGCTGGCACATCGGCATCCTGCACACGACGCTCGCCAATGCGACGCTGTTCGGCAATGCCGCGACATTCATCTTCCCGATCTGGGGCTTCCTGGTCGCACGGGCGTGGCCGTCGCGCGGGCAGGCGCTGGCATTGGTGCTGGCGGCGGCGGGTGCGGGGCTGCTGATGGGGCGATCGTACCAGCTGGACCCGCGGCACTTGGTCGGCGACTTGCTGTCCGTCGCGGCGGGCGTGCTGTACGCGGTCTATTTCATCATGATGGCCGATGTGCGCCGGACGATGGCACCGCTGCCGGCGCTGGCGCTGTCGTCGGCGGCCGCGCTGCTACCGCTGCTGGGATTCGCGCTGCTGCTGGGCGAGCGGGTGGTGCCGACCAACTGGACCCCGGTGATGGGGCTGGCACTGGTCAGCCAGGTCCTGGGGCAGGGGTGCATGATCTATGCGCTGGGCACGCTGTCGCCGCTGGCGATCGGGCTGGCGCTGCTGATCCAGCCGGTGGTCGCCGCGGCGATCGGCTGGATCGGGTTCGGCGAGCAGCTGGGCGCCCCCGATCTGGTCGGCGTGGCGATGGTCGCCGCCGCACTGGTGCTGGTGCGGCGCGAGCCCGGACCTGCTACGGCGGAGATCGACACGCCCACCAACCCGGTGACGGAGGAAACGCGATGACCGATGACCCGACGACCGCGGATCTGACGCTGGACGAGGTGCGCGCGCGGCTGGCAGCCGATCTGGCCGCCAATGCCGCGTTCGACGGCTGGGGCGATGCCGCGCGCGACATGGCCGCCGACGCCGCCGGGATCGACCGTGACATCGCGAGGCTGGCGTTCGCCGGGGGTGCGGGGGCGATGATCGATGCATGGTTCGACGCGATCGACGCGCGTATGGCGCAGGCGCTGCCCCGGGAACGGCTGGCGGCGATGAAGATCCGCGAGCGGATCACCGCGCTGGTCACCGCGCGGCTCGACGCGCTGGCCCCCGACCGCGAGGCGCTGCGCCGCGCGCGCGCGATCCTGGCGCTGCCGACCAACCTTACCGCCGCGGCGCGACTGGGCTGGCGCAGCGTCGATCGGATGTGGCGGCTGGCCGGCGATAACGCCACCGATTACAACCATTATACCAAGCGCGCGATGTTGCTGGGCGTCTATACCGCGACGATCACCGTGTTCCTAGACGACGAGAGTGAGGGGCAAGCGGAAACGCGTGCGTTCCTGGCGCGGCGGATCGATGGGATCATGCGGTTCGAGCGCGCCAAGGCGGGCATGGCGCGCCGCGCGATCCGCCGCCCCAGCCTGAGCCGGTTCGTCGGACGGCTTCGCTATCCGGTGGTGTAACCGCCAATTGATAATCAGTCGCAGTCGTTATATAGCCGCGGCGTGACGTCGATACTCACCCTGGAAACGCTCCCGCGCCATCAACCCGCCGCGGTCGACACGATCGACTGGGACAGGCTGGCGGCGCCCGAGGCACGGCGGCTGCGCGAACTGGGGTTCGACCAGGGCGTGGCGGTGGAGGTGCTGCATCGCGCGCGGCTGGGCAGCGGGCCGATCGCGTGCCGGATCGGGCGGATGACGGTGGCGCTGCGCCGCGCGGTCGCGCGGTCGATCCGCGTATCGACCGCCACCCTGCCTGCCGAATGACGTCGCCCCTCCCCGCCGCAGCATCGGCCCGGATCGGCTGATGGAGCTTTCCCCGCTGGTCGCGATGGTCGGCAATCCCAATGCCGGCAAGAGCGCATTGTTCAACGCCCTGACCGGCGCCCGCCAGAAAGTGGGCAATTACCCCGGCGTGACCGTGGAACGCCATTCGGGGCGCCTTGCGCTGGACGACGGGCGAGCCGTCGAACTGGTCGACCTGCCCGGCGCCTATAGCCTCGACCCGTCCTCCCCCGACGAGCGCGTGACCCGCGACGTCGTGACGGGGACGCAGGCGGGCGAGCGGCTGCCCGACGCGCTGGTGGTGGTGGTGGATGCCGCCAACCTCGACAACCATCTGCGCTTCGCGTTGCAGCTGATCGCGCTGGGGCTGCCGGTGGTGGTGGCGCTCAACATGGTCGACCTGGCCGAGCGCGACGGGCTGGTGCTCGACCCGGCGGTGCTGGAGCGCGAGTTGGGCGTACCGGTGGTGCCGACCGTCGCGGTGCGCCGCCGCGGGATCGACGTGCTGCGCGCACGGCTGACCGCGCTGGTCGGGGGCACGACCGCGGACCTGCGCCGGCTGCGCCCGTCGGACGGCAGCGTCGACGACGATATCGTCACGCTGCAACGTCGCGCGCGCGCGATCGCCGCCGCGGCGACCGTCAGCGAGACGCCGGTGCGCCGCTGGAACCACGCGGTGGACGCGGTCGCGCTCCACCCGGTCGTGGGGCCGGTGCTGCTCGCCACGCTGCTGTTCGTGATGTTCCAGGCGGTGTTCAGCTGGTCGCAGGCGCCGGTCGCGTGGATCGAGAGCGCCTTCGCTGCGCTGGACGACGTCGTGCGCGCGGCGATGCCCGACGGCTTTCTGCGCTCGCTGCTGACCGACGGGGTAATCGCGGGCGTCGGCGCGGTGCTCGTGTTCCTGCCGCTGATCCTGATCCTGTTCCTGTTCATCCTGGTGCTGGAAGCGTCCGGCTATATGGTGCGCGCGGCGTTCCTGATGGACCGGTTGATGGCCGGGGTCGGGCTGTCGGGGCGCGCGTTCATCCCGCTGCTGTCCAGCTTCGCCTGTGCGGTGCCGGGGATCATGGCGACGCGCACCATCGACGACGAGAAGGACCGGCTGACCACGATCCTGATCGCGCCGCTGATGACCTGTTCGGCACGGCTGCCGGTCTATTCGATCATCATCGCCGCGTTCATCCCCGCGCGGCAGGTGGCGCCGTTCATCGGGCTGCAGGGGCTGGTGCTGTTCGGCCTGTACGTGATGGGGATCGTCGGCGCGTTTGTCGCCGCGCTGGCGCTGCGCCGTACCGTCACCAAGGGCGACAGCTCCGGCTTCATGATGGAGATGCCCAAATACCAGATGCCGCGGCTGGGCGACATCGCGATCGGGCTGTGGAGCCGGGCGTGGATTTTCCTGAAGCGCGCGGGCACCACGATCGCGCTGACCACGGTGATCCTGTGGGCGTTGCTGAGCTTCCCGCAGGCGCCCGCCGGGCAGAAGCAGGCCGAATATTCGGTCGCCGGGCGGATCGCGAGCGGGCTGGAGGTGATCGTCCGCCCGATCGGCTTCAACCACGACATCGCGCTGGCGCTGATCCCCGCGATGGCCGCGCGCGAGGTGGCGGTGGCGGCGATCGGCACCGTCTATGCCATCGACGATGTCGAGGACACGCGCGGCGAGCGCAGCTTGGTCGACAATCTGCGCGGGCGCTGGTCGCTGCCGACCGCGCTGGCGTTCCTGATGTGGTTCGTGTTCGCGCCGCAGTGCATCTCCACCATCGCGGTGACTCGGCGCGAAACGAACGGATGGCGATGGCCCGCGTTCATGGTTGGCTATCTGTTCGCAACCGCCTACGTGATGGCAGGCATTACATATTGGCTGGCGGTGTTCGCCGGCCTCTAAGAGGTTTCCATGGCAGGCAGCGTCAACAAGGTCATTCTCGTCGGCAACCTGGGGCGCGACCCCGAATCGCGGTCGTTCCAGAACGGCGGCAAGGTGGTGAACCTGCGCATCGCGACGTCCGAATCGTGGAAGGACCGCAACACCGGCGAGCGCAAGGAAAAGACCGAATGGCATTCGGTCGCGATCTTCAACGAAGGGCTGGCGAACGTCGCCGAACGCTTCCTGCGCAAGGGTAGCAAGGTCTATGTCGAGGGCCAGTTGCAGACCCGCAAGTGGCAGGACCAGAACGGCCAGGACCGTTATTCCACCGAAGTGGTGCTGCAGGGGTTCAACTCCGTCCTGACGATGCTGGACGGGCCGGGCGGCGGCAATGGCGGCGGCGGTGGCGGCGCACGTGACGATTTCGGCGGCGGCGACGATTTCGGCAGCAGCGGCGGCGGTTACGGCGGCGGCGGCGGCGGCGGCGCACGCGGTGGCGGATCGCGCGGCGGTGCGCCGGCGGGCGGCGGCGGCGGTGCGCGCGGCGGCAATTTCGGCGGCGGCTTCGCGGACGACCTCGACGACGACGTGCCGTTCTAAATGATCGACCTGCCCTGCATCGCGCCGGACGCGAGCGACGAGACCGAACGGCTTCGCGTGCTCGCCGCGCATCACCCCGCGATGCTCGACGGTGCGGCCGCGCTGCGCCAGATCACCGATTTCGCCGCCCGGCTGTGCGATGCACCCACCGCGCTGGTCAGCCTGGTCGACGACCAGCGCCAGTTCTTCCTGGCGCGCACCGGGCTGGACGTCACGGAGACGCCGCGCGAACAGTCGTTCTGCGCCCATGCGATGTGGGAACGGGTGCTGATGGTGGTGCCCGATGCGCGCGACGACCTGCGCTTTGCCGACAATCCGCTGGTAACGGGCGAGATGGGGCTGCGTTTCTATGCCGGGATGCCGCTGATTTCGGCCGACGGCTTCCCGCTCGGCTCGCTGTGCGTGATCGACACCCGGCCGCGGCCCGAGGGGCTGACCGACTTGCAGCGCGACGGTCTGGCGGTGCTGGCACAGGCGGTGATGGCGCGGCTGACCGAAACGCGCGACGGCGTCGCACGGCGCGATTCGGAACGCGCCGCACGCCGCGCGGCCACCGACAGCGAAACGCGGTTCCGCACGCTGGCCGACACGATGCCGCAGATGGTGTGGTCGACGCTGCCCGACGGCTATCACGATTATTACAACGCGCGCTGGTACGAATTCACCGGCGCGCCGGCGGGCACCACCGATGGCGAGGGGTGGAACGACATGTTCCATGCCGACGACCAAGAGCGCGCCTGGACGGTGTGGCGCCATTCGTTGGCCACCGGCGATCCCTACCAGATCGAATACCGGCTGCGGCACCATGACGGCACCTATCGCTGGGTGCTGGGGCGCGCGCTGCCGATCCGCAACGCCGACGGGCGGATCACCCGCTGGTTCGGCACCTGCACCGACATTCACGAACAGAAACTGGCGATCGAGGAACGCGAGGTCATCAGCCAGGAGCTGAGCCACCGTATCAAGAACATCTTCTCGGTCATCGCCGGGCTGATCCAGTTCGCCGCGCGCACCCATCCGGAGGCGGCGGGAGTGGCGCACGATCTGCGCCATCGCATCACCGCGCTGGGCCGCGCGCACGATTTCGTCCGCCCACACAGCCCGCAGTCGCGGCCGAGCGTCCAGCAGGACAGCCTGCACGGGCTGTTGGGCGAGTTATTCGTGCCGTACCGGCGCGACGACGGCGACCGGGTGCGCGTGTCGGGGGATGATGTCGCGGTGGACGATCGCGCGGCGACCCCGCTGGCGCTGCTGTTCCACGAACTGGCCACCAACGCGAGCAAATATGGCGCGCTGTCGGTGCTGGACGGGCGGGTCGACCTGTCGGTTGCGCGCCGGGACGAGGTGGTGACGCTGACCTGGGCCGAACGCGACGGGCCCGCGGTATCACCGCCGCCTGCTTCGCAGCACGGCTTCGGCAGCCAGTTGATCGAAATGAGCGCCGTGCGTCAGCTGGGCGGCAGCGTCACGCGCGACTGGCGACCCGCCGGGCTGGTGGTGGAGGTCACCGTGCCCGTGCCGGCGTTCAGCCGGGTTGCCGCCACCTGACGAAATCCTGGCTGACGCTGGTCGCCTCTCCCGCGGTCGCAATCTGCGCCGCGGTCAGGATCGCTTCGTCGTTGAACGGCTTGCGGATGTAACCCAGCGACACGCCGGGATCGGCGATCTGGCCGGGATTGGCGGTGACGAACACGACCTTCACGCCATGATCGCGCATGATCCGCTCCGCGATCACCGGGCCGGTCGGCCCGTCGCGCAGGTTCACGTCGACGAACGCAAAGGAACATCCCGGCGCCGCCTGAAGCGCGGTATCGGCATCGGCAGCGATCGCAGCGACGCGATATCCGGCATCGATCAGGATGCGTTCGAGGTCGAGGGCGACGAAAATCTCGTCTTCAACGATGAGCGCGGTCTTTTGCATCAAAGTGGTTCCGATCGCCGCCTTAACCGAAATCAAACCGACTTGTTCCGTGTCAGCAGAAATACGGCGTGTTCGGCCAGCATATTCGCGGCGGCCCCGCCGGTGCTCTTGTCCCCCGACAGGAACCACGCGCCCTCCACCATCACCGCGCGTTCGCGCAGGTAGGCACGGAAATCGTCGATCGTCAGGTGGTGGATGTTGGGCGTGTCGTACCAGCGTTCGGGCAGCAGCCGCGTCACCGGCATCCGCCCGCCCCACAACAGCGACAGCCGCACGCGCCAATGCGCGAAATTGGGGAAGCTGACGAAGGCGTGGCGGCCGATCCGCAGCAATTCGTCGAGCACGCGGTCGGGGGCGCGCGCGGTCTGCAGCGTCTGGCTGAGGATCGCGTAATCGAAACTCTGGTCCGGATAGCCGGCCAGATCGGTATCGGCATCGCCCTGGATCACCGACAGGCCGCGCGCCACCGCGGCGGCGACATTGCCGCGGTCAAGCTCCAGCCCGCGCGCATCGACGTCGCGGGTATCACGCAGCGCGGCCATCAGTTCGCCATCGCCGCAGCCGACGTCCAGCACGCGCGCGCCGGTGGGGACGTGGCCCGCGATGATCGCCAGATCGGGACGCAGGCTCATCGCACCGCCCCCAGGAAGCCGGCGATCACCCGCTCGAGGTCGGGCGAATCGAGCAGGAAGGCGTCATGGCCATAGGGGCTGGACAGTTCGACGAAGCTGGCCGGCGCGCCGGCGGCGTTCAGCGCCTGCACAATGCTGCGCGATTCGGCGGTGGGATAGAGCCAGTCGGTATCGAAACTGACCAGGCAGAAGCGCGTGCCCGTGCCGCGGAACGCCTGCGCCAGCAGCCCGCCATGTTCCTCCGCCAGATCGAAATAATCCATCGCGCGGGTGATATAGAGGTACGAATTGGCGTCGAACCGGTCGGTGAAGGCCAGCCCCTGGTGCCGCAGATAGCTTTCGACCTGGAAATCGGCGTCGAAGCCGAAGCTTTTGCGCTCGCGCGCCTGCAACCGGCGGCCGAACTTCTCGGTCAGCCCGGCTTCGGACAGATAGGTGATGTGCGCCGCCATCCGCGCCACCGCCAGCCCGGCGGCGGGCGGATCGCCGTCGTAATAATCGCCGCCGCGCCAGTTGGGATCGGCCATCACCGCCTGTCGCCCCACCTCGTGAAAGGCGATGTTCTGCGCGGTGTGGCGCGCGGTGGAGGCGATGACGACCGCGGCGGGCACCCGATCGGGATAGGTCGCCGCCCAGCTGAGCGCCTGCATCCCGCCCATCGACCCGCCGACCACCGCCGCCAGCCGCGCGACGCCCAGGTGATCGAGCAGCAGCGCCTGCGCACGGACCATGTCGCGGATCGTGATGACCGGGAAGTCCATGGCATAGGGGCGGCCGGTCGCGGGATCGGTGCTGGCCGGGCCGGACGTGCCCATGCAGCTGCCCAGCACGTTGGCGCACACCACGAAGAAGCGGTCGGTGTCGATCGGCCGCCCGGGGCCGACCATCCGCTGCCACCAGCCGGGCTTGCCGGTGCGCGGATGCGCGCTGGCCAGATGCTGGTCGCCGGTCAGCGCATGGCAGACCAGCAGGGCATTGCCCGCATCGGGCGCGAGCGTGCCATAGGTTTCGTAGGCGATCTCGACCGGCGCCAACAGCGCGCCGCTGTCCAGTTTCAGCGGTCCGGGCAGCGTCACCCGCCGCGCCAGGCCGAACCGCTGGTCGATTGGGTCGGTAGTGGTAAGCATCGAACCACCGCCTTAGCCCCGTCGTCCCCACGAAGTCGAGCAGTGCCGGCCCGCACCCGCGTTGCCACGCGCGCGTCCGCCCCGTACAGCGCAGCGCCATGACGCAGACCCCCAACGCCCCCGTCGCCAAGCCCTGGATCCTGGGCATCGCCCCCTACATCCCCGGTCGCGCCACGTCCGAGGACGGGCGCCCGGTGATCAAGCTGTCGTCGAACGAAAATCCGTTCGGCACGCCGGAGGCGGCGCGCGCCGCCTATCGCGATGCCGCCGGCGAGCTGGAACGCTATCCCGATGCCGCCGCCGCCGACCTGCGCGACGCGCTGGCCGCGCATTACGGGATCGAGGCCGATCGCATCATCTACGGCACCGGTTCGGACGAGGTGCTTCACCTGGCCGCCGGCACCTTCGCCGGGGTGGGCGACGAGATCGTGTTCGTCCGCTACGGCTTTGCGGTGTACGAGATCGCGACGCGGCGCGTCGGCGCGGTGCCGGTGGTGGCGCCCGACGCCGATTACGCCACCGACGTCGACGCGATCCTGGCGGCGGTGACCGAGCGGACGCGCGTCGTGTTCGTCGCCAACCCCAACAACCCGACCGGCACCTATACGCCGCGTGTCGAAATCGCGCGGCTGCACGCGGCGTTGCCGCGCGACGTGCTGCTGGTGATCGACCAGGCCTATACCGAGTATCTGGAGCCGGAGGACGACGACGGCGCGCTGGAGCTGGCGCGCACCCAGCCCAACGTGCTGGTGACGCGCACCTTCTCCAAGATCTTCGGGCTGGCGGCGGAGCGGGTCGGCTGGGGCTATGGCGCGGCGGAACTGATCCGGGCGATGCACCGCATCCGCGCGCCGTTCAGCTTCGGCATCGGCGCGCAGCGCGCGGCGATCGCGGCGCTGGGCGACGACGCCTTCGTGCGCCACAGCCGCGAGCACAACCGCCAGTGGCGTGCATGGTTCGCCGACCAGATCGCGGCGATGGGCAACGCCGGGCTGCGCGCGGTGCCCAGCAAGGCCAATTTCGTGCTGGTGCTGTTCGAAGGGGCGCTGACCGCGGAGGTCGCCTATCACGCGCTGATGGCCGCGGGCTATGCCACGCGCTGGCTGCCGGGACAGGGGCTGCCGCACGGGCTGCGCATCACGATCGGCAGCGAGGCGGACATGCGCGCGGTGCTGGGCGTGCTGGGCGCCGAGGTGGAGAAGGCGGGCTGATGCTGCCGTTCTCGCGGGTCAGCATCATCGGGCTGGGGCTGATCGGCAGCTCGATCGCGCGCGCGGTGCGCCAGTCGATGCCGACCGTCCGGCTGACCGGGCATGACGCCAGCGCCGCGGTGCGCGAGGTGGCGCGGCGCATCGACCTGACCGACGATGTCGCCGACACGCCCGGCGCGGCGGTGATCGACGCCGATCTGGTGATCCTGTGCGTGCCGGTCGGCGCGATGGGCGACGTCGCCGCCGCAATTGCCCCCGACCTACCCGACGATGCGATCGTCAGCGACGTGGGCAGTTGCAAGACATCGGTGGCGCAGGCGCTGTCGGCGGCGCTGCCGGAGGCGCGCGTCGTCCCCGCGCATCCCGTCGCGGGGACCGAGCAGAGCGGACCGGAGGCAGGGTTCGCCACCTTGTTCCGCGGCCGCTGGTGCATCGTCACCCCCCTGCCCGGCAGCGATGCGGCGGCGACCGCGCGGGTCGAGGAATTCTGGCGCCGGCTGGGCGCCGACGTGGAGCGGATGGCCCCCGACCACCACGACCTGGTGCTGGCGGTGACCAGCCACCTGCCGCACCTGATCGCCTATACGATCGTGGGCACTGCCGACGATCTGGAGCAGGTGACCCAGTCGGAGGTCATCAAGTTTTCCGCCGGCGGCTTCCGCGACTTCACGCGCATCGCCGCGTCCGATCCGACGATGTGGCGCGACGTGTTCCTGGCGAACAAGGATGCGGTGCTGGAGATGCTGCAACGGTTCAGCGAGGATCTGAGCCAGTTGCAGCGCGCGATCCGCTGGGGCGACGGCGATGCACTGTTCGACCGGTTCGCGCGCACCCGCATGATCCGCCGCTCGATCGTCGACCAGGGACAGGACGATCCGGCCGCCGATTTCGGCCGGCGGCACGACTGACCGGCGGGTCATACGTAGCGGAAGAACAGGAACGTCCGGCAATGGCCGTCGCCCGCGTCGATCCGCCAGGCATAGTCGCATTCCTGCGCGAACGCTTTGAGGTTGGCGAGCGCGCGCCGGTGCATCGCACCCTCCCCCCGCGGCGTCGCGATCAGGCAGCCGAGCCGCCGGTCGGTATGCGTCTTCTCGATCGCGGCGGCGCATCGCACCGCCGCCGCCATCACCTGTTCCAGGCGATCGGCGGTGAACCGGGTCTTGATCTGCTTGAACTCCAGCCCGCAGTGGAACCGGTCGGTGCCCATCCACATGTCCCAGCGGCCGCGAACATAGCGGCGTCCGCGCCCGATCCCGCGCTTTTCCTGCGTAAATTCGGCCAATGCCAGTTGACCCGAGGCCATCGCGGCGGAGCATAACAGGCTGACGCTGGCGGTTTCGTTATAGGCGAACGGATCATCGTCGCATTCGCGGTAGAACCGTTCAGCCAGCAAGGCGGCGTGATCCAGCCATGACTGGAAATAGCGATATTCGCGGTGCGTTTCGTTGCCCTTCAGCTTTTCCGCGCCGACACCCGCCATGGCCATCCCCTTGTTGGTGGGGATGCAGGAGAACGGGGGAGCCGCGGGGTACGCAAGCCCGCGGAACCACGATCCATCCGATACGGATCAGTCGTTGAGCGCGTTGATCGCCGCGTGGACACGCGCCTCCACCTCCGCGCGCGGCAGGCCGGGGGGGATCGGCGTGCCGAAGCGCAGCGTCAGCGTGCCGGGCCGCGCGGTGCCGTGGCGCGGCACCAGCCGCCCGGAATCGCTGGCGATCGGCACCACCGGCAGTCCCATCGCCTTGTACAGGCCGACGAAGCCGGGTTTGAGCGCGGGGCGCTCGCCATGCGGCACGCGCGTCCCCTCCGGGAAGATCAGCACCGACCGGCCGGCGGCGCGCACCGCCGCGCCCTCGCGCAGCAGCTGGCGCATCGCCTTGCCGCCTGCCTCCCGGTCGATCGCAACCGCGCCGTAGTTCCTGGCCATCGCGCCCCAGACCGGGATGCGCAGCAATTCCTGCTTCAGGACGATCAGCGGGCCGTCGATCCGGTCGACCAGTTCGAACGTTTCGAACATCGTCTCGTGCTTGGCGACGTAGAGCGCCGGGCCGTCGTACAGCGCGCCCTCCATCCGCACCCGCACGCCCAGGATCGCGCGCGCCAGCCAGCGGTGCATCCGCACCCAGCCGTGCGCATAGCGCTGCACCGCGCGGCGCCCGAACGGAATCGCCAGCGGCCCGGCCAGCACCACCGGCACCGACAGCGCGTAGAAGGCGAAACGGAAGGCATAGGTGCGCAGCGCGTTCATGCGATCGCCGCCCACCACAGGACGACGCGGCGCAGCAGCAGCTTGTGATATTCGTTCATCGCCTGACCGATCGTCGGGAAGCTGGGGACGCCGTCGACCACCACCGTCACGTCGCGCCCCAGCGCCGATCCCAGTTCCAGCCGCGCGCGCCGCGCATGCCAGTCCGACGTCACCAGGCGGATCGTGCGATAGCCGTGCGCGCGGACCCAGGCAGCGGTTTCCTCCGCATTGCCGCGGGTATCGACCGCCTCCGCGCCCAGATCGACGCAGCAGGCGATCGTGCGCGCATGGCCCGCGACCCGCGCCAGATCGGCGCGCGTCACCCCCGGCGCGGTGCCGGTCACCAGCATCCGCTGCGCGCGGCCATGTTCCAGCAGGTCCAGCCCGCGCGCGATCCGCCCGGCCGCGCCGGTCGGCACGACGATCGCGTCGGTGGTCACGTCGTCCGCCGCGGGGCCGGGCAGCATCAGCATGAACGCGGCGAAGCCCAGCGCCCAGCCGAGCACCACCAGCGCCGCCAGCCGCCGGATCACAGCTGCCGCCCCATGGTGCGCATGATCGCGCGGCGCGCGACGAGGGCAGCGAGCGCGACGAACGCGAACGGCAGCGCGATCACCGCGCCCCAGCCGCCCTGCCCCAGCGTGATCCCGCCCAGCAGCTGCGATCCGCTGCCCGATGCCTGCATGCCCAGCCCGGCCACCACCAGCCAGCCGGCCACGCCGCCGACGCACGCCCCCAGCGCCGCGTCGCGCGCGATCCGCCGCTGGAACAGCCGCGCGACCTGCACGTCGGTGGCGCCCAGCCCGTGCATCACCTCGATCGTGGCGCGATGCGCCTCCAGCCCGGACCGCGCCGCCAGCACGATCACCGCCGCCGATGCCGCCGCCATCAACGCCACCAGCGCCGCGGCCAGCGCGGTCAGCAGCCGCAGCAGCCGCCCGACCGCCGCCAGCGCATCGCCATGCCGGTCGACCCGCGCGCCCGGCGCCAGTCGCGCCGCCAGCGTGCGGACGCGGTCGAGCGCATCGGCGCGATCGGCCAGGTCGACGTCGATCAGCGCGGGCACCGGCAGATCGGCATCGCGCGCCGCATCGCCCAGCCACGGCCCCAGCAGCCGCGCCAGTTCCTGCCGCGACACGGGAGTGGCGCCCCTCACTGCCGACGACTGGCGCAGCGCGGCCAGCACCCGCGCGGCGGCGGCGGTGCGCGCGGCGGAATCGGCATCGACGATCTGCACCGTCGCACGCCCGGCCAGCGCCTGTCCCAGCGCGGCGGCGGCGCGCGCGGTGCCGATGCCCGCCGCGGTTGCGAGCACGGTCAGGAACAGCATGATCGCCAGCACCCACGCCATCGCGCGTCCCTGTCGGGCGGCATCGAGGATCCGGGCGGTCGCCGCGGTCATGCCGGCCCCCGCCCCGGCGGGAAGCGCAGCGCGCCGGTGGGATCGTGCAGCTGGCCGTCGACGATGCGCATCATCTGCGCGGCCTTGATCCTGTTGAGCAGGGTCAGGTCGTGGGTGGCGACCACCACCGTGGTGCCCAGCCCGTTGAGCGAACCGAACAGCTGCATTAGCCGCTCCGCCATCGCTTCGTCCACGTTGCCGGTGGGTTCGTCGGCGACCAGCAGTTCGGGGCGGCCGATCACCGCGCGCGCGATTGCGACGCGCTGCTGCTCCCCGCCCGACAGCGTCGGCGGGCGCGCATCGGCGCGGTGCGACAGCCCGACCCAGGCCAACATCTCGCGCACCGCGTCGCGCACCTCGGTTTCCAGCACCCCGGCGATGCGCAGCGGCAGCGCGACATTGTCGGCGATCGACAGATGCGGGACCAGCCGGAAATCCTGATAGACGACGCCGATCCGCCGCCGGAATCCGGGCATCCGCGCGCGCGGCAGCGTGACGACATCGGTGCCGAACAGCCGGATCACCCCGCGGCTGGGACGCTGCGCCAGGTACAACAGCTTCAACAGCGAGGTCTTGCCCGCGCCGCTGGCCCCGGTCAGGAAATAGAATTCCCCCGCCGCCAGCGTGAAGCTGAGGTCGCGCAGCACCTCGTCGCCATGGCCGTAGCGCAATCCGACATTCTCGAACTGGACGATGCCCGCCACGCGGCCCTGACCTATCCCTGCTTTGTTCCGCGACGCGCGGCCGCCCCGACGCCATCGCATGGGGCCGTGTGCGCATCAAGCGCGGCGACACCGGCTTGCCATTGCCGGTAAGCCGGTGTTTAGATTCCGTTCCCGTCCAGCCGGTGCCCCGCGTCCATGATCCTTGAATGTCCCGAATGCCGCGCCCGCTATCTGGTGCCCGACAGCGCGATCGGCCCCACCGGCCGCACCGTGCGCTGCGCCAATTGCCGCCACAGCTGGCATCAGGACGGGCCGGAACTGCCACCGCCGCCGCCACCCGCACCCAAACCCGCCGCCTTCGCGCCGGCCGACCTGCCGCCCGAAACCGCGGTGGTCGCGGTGCCGGCGCAGCCCGAGCCGTCCTATTCCGCCCCGCCCCCGCCCGGCGTGGCGGCGACATATGTCGATCCGGCGGTGGACGCGGGTGCGGCGGGCGGCGCAGGGTACGATGCCTTCGCGCACCGCCCGCCGTTCAAGCGCACGCGCAACACCACGCGGATGCGCACCATCGCCAGCCTGGCGGCGGGGCTGCTGATGCTGGTGGCGGTCGGCATCATCCTGTGGACCACCGCGCCGGGGCTGGCGCAGCAGATCGGGCTGTCGATCGGGCCGGACGAACTGCCGCTGACGATCGACGACAACCCGATCGAGCGGCGCAAGATGGCCAATGGATCGGAGCTGTTCGCGGTCAGCGGACAGATCACCAATCCCTCCGCCACGCGCCAGCGCGTCCCCGACATCCGCGCGGACCTGCGCGATTCGCAGGGGAAGATCGTGTTCAGCTGGACGATCACGCCGCAACAGCGCTCGCTCGCGCCCAATGCGGTGATCGACTTCAACTCCGCACAGGTGGACGTGCCGGCCAGTTCGAAGCGGCTCGACCTCAGCTTCGTCGGCGAGGCGAGCTGAGCGCGAACATATCCGTTGCCAGCCCCCGGCCGCGATGCTAGGGGCGCGTCCCTGCCAAACCCCGGCGCTGCCCGGTGGTCATCACGTGCGGCCGTGGCGGAATTGGTAGACGCGCAACGTTGAGGTCGTTGTGTCCGAAAGGACGTGGAAGTTCGAGTCTTCTCGGCCGCACCACTCCCGATCAAGAGAGGGCACCATCAGTGCCTGTTGATCGGAAACACCGTTGGCCGCGATTTCGAGCGGCTTGATCGGTCCCGTGATGGTAATCGCATTGGGCGCGACCACGACTTTGGCGATGAACCGGCGCGCGTAGCCTTGCCGCGCAGTCGGATCGGTAGAGCGCAGCTTGGTCAAGATGACCTCGCCGAGCCGGTCGATCGCCTCGGGTGTGACCCGCCGGTCGGCGGCGGACAGCTGACGCTCGACCAGCAGGATTTCTTGTTCCAGATCGGCGCGCCGCGTACGTTGCGTGGCGAGCCGCGCGGTGAAATCGGCGTCGCGCGGTGACACGATCCCCTGCTCGATGAAGTCGAACATGTTCTGGATCGCGCCTTCGACGCGGGTACGCTCCGTGCGCAGCGCCTTGAGATGGGCCTGTCGCTCGCGCACGGCCGCTGAGCTGTCGTCGAGCAGGTTGGCGAGCAGTTGCTGGAGGCGGTCGGGCCGGAACAGCCGCTCGGCCATGGCTTCAATCACTATGCTCTCGAGCTTTTCATCGCGGATGCTCGTGCCCTGGCAGGCTGTCTCGCCACGCCGCAGGTTGCGGGAGCAACGATAGTAGCGATAGCGACCGCCCTTGCCGGTTGCGATGGTGAGCGCATTGCCGCATTCTGGATGGCCGCATTTGGCGATGCCGGCGAGCATCGTCGGCCCCGACACGAATGTCGGCGCCGTGATGTGCCGGGCGTTGCGGGCGATGCCGGCCTGCACTTCGAGCCATTCGGGTTCCGGGATGATGACGGGCGCGTCGATCTCCTGCCATTCTTCTTCGGGACGCTTGATGCCGTTGCGGGTATCATGGACGCCGTACAGGTGTTTTCCGCGGTAGGTGGAGCGCGTGAGGATGTCGCGGACGTTCGACACGTGCCACTTGCGTCCGCGCAGGGTCGCGCCGCTCGCGTTCAGATGGCAAACGATCTTCTTGTAGCCCATCGGTCCCTGACCGATACCGACCCGC
Source organism: Sphingomonas sp. CCH9-F2 (assembly GCF_001556735.1). Lineage (NCBI taxonomy): Bacteria > Pseudomonadati > Pseudomonadota > Alphaproteobacteria > Sphingomonadales > Sphingomonadaceae > Sphingomonas > Sphingomonas sp. CCH9-F2. The sequence goes on from NZ_LSJO01000060.1 coordinate 18,145, forward strand.
TTCATGCGGAAGATCTGCTGAACCTGCAGCGCCTCCGAGGGCTCGATCACGAGCCGCTTCTTCGCCTTGGGGCCGCGCATCTCGGCAATCTGGGTCGTGTAGCCGAACGGCGGGATCGCGCCGTTCCAGAAGCCCGCTTCGGCGTTGCGCTTCATCGTATCGCGGGTGAACTTGGCCGTCTGGCGCGACTGATACTCGTCGAAGTTGGACAGCACGGACCGGACGAGATCGCCCTCGGCGTCCTGGCCCACATCCTGCGTGATTGCCACGATGCGGACCCCGGCGCGCTTCAGCTTACGGCGATAATGTTCAAGCAAGTAGTGATCGCGGAAAAGCCTCGAGAAACTGTACACGCCGATCTCGGTAATCCCGCTGCCAGGCCGCAGCGCATGTTCGAACAGTGCCTGCAGACCCGGTCGGTTGTCGGTCGTTCCAGACAGGCCCCCGTCGCGGTAAACGTCGACAAGCTCGATGCCACGCTGGCCGTAGTGGGCGTTGAGCCGCTCCTCCTGATTGGCGAGGCTGATCCCGCCCTCGGCCTGGCGCTGGGTCGATACCCGGATGTAGCCAAGTGCACGTTCAGTCCGAGTCTTCCCCATGAATTAGGCCTTCGAAGATAAAGCGCAGGTCGTCCGCGCTGAGCAGAGTCAGCAGCCACTCTGACTCCGATCGCGCCAGCGGAAAAGAGTCCGGAAGCCGGTCGGCAACGATACGACTTTCGATATGGCACGCGCCGAGCACGGCGGCACCGATCCCGGCACGGGAATGAGGGATCGATCCGCGGGGAGGGGCGTCGGTGCTGTCCACCGATCAGCATGTGCCGACCCTAAATCGCGGTGACGATGTAACCGTCAGAAGCTCTGAAAGCAAAAGGAGTGGGTGATCCAGGCAGGCTGGAGAAAAAGGAGATTGGACATGACCGCGATCATCATGCTCGCGCTGGCGGGGGCAGCCTTCAAGGCCGCCCAGTATCTGTTGATCTTGGCGGTCGACGGCATCGCGACCGCGATCGCCGCCTGGTATTGCTGGCGCTCGGCGCGACTGACCCGTGCTCTGCTGGCGATGTCCGCGCCATCCAACGCGATCGATCTCATTCCTACCTGGCACCTAAGCCGTGTGCACCGGCGACTGATGGCGCGTCACCTGCGCCTGTCGATCGCAATGACCGCGCATGTCAGCCTGTTTCCGCTGTCGAGCGCGCGGGGCTACGCGCTCATGCGCAGACACGGTCACGTCGTCGCCTGATACCCGGCATCGATCAGTCTGCCCCATCCTGCCGGTTGGCCTCCTGCTCGGCGAGCGCCGCTTCGCGATCATCACAGAGCGCGATCGCCTTCTGCTTGGGCAGCCACGACACGTAGCGCCGCGCGGCACAGTGGCAGGCGAGATGTTCCTCGTCGTGATACCAGCTGCCAGCCGGGCAGGTGGCGCACGCGAGGATCGGCACGGGTCGTGCGCTCTCGGGCAGCGCGAGGAGCGTTGGGCTGATGATGGGCGCGCGGCGGCGCTTCACCGACCCGAATGGGAACTTCATCGACTCGAACTCGGGCATATGAGGTCCTTTGAATGTGCTGGCGGCTCGGCAGGGTCAGGCGTCGCCGAACCAATCCTTGATCGCGTCGACGAAGGCGGCGTTGATCAGCTTGGCATGGTCGAGGCGGAAGCTGGGGTGCTGCTCGGCCATCGACTTCACCCGGATGCTGAAGGCACCGCGGTGGTCGGGAGCGATCGTCGCGATCAGCCGGCCGTGGCGGTTCCGGACCTCGACCGGCCTGATCTCGTTCTTGCCCGCGGCGGCGGCGGTCAGCTTGCGGACGAGCGGAGCAATGGCGAGCGTCTGCCCGGCCAGCAGCGCAGCGCAGGCGAGAACGCGGTCGCGCTGACCGTTGTCCTCGAGCAGCGGCGCGAGCTGGGCCCACTGGCTCATCGAGATTGCGCGCCGGTCGGCGACGAGATCGAGGATGGCGAGAGGCGCCTTCTGCAGCGCCAGCCCGCGGTTGATCGCCGACTTGTCTTCGCCGACGGCGTCCGCGAGCCGCGCTTCGCTGGCGACGAGCTTCCCCTCGAGCATCCGCGCCCACGATGCCGACTTGTCCCACAGGCTGACTTCGAGAGCGCCGCGATCCTCGCGGTTGGCGATCTTGAGCGCGACTTCGGCGGTCAGCGCACCCTTGTCGTATACGCGGACGCGAAGCGGCGTGTTGAGGATGCGGCACGCTTCACGGCGCCGCGAGCCGGCGAGAATCTCGACGACGCCGTCGGCCCCGCGCTCGCCGATCGCGTCATGCGCCTGCCCGACCGCCTTCAGCTCCACGACGAGGGGCACGATGCTGTCGTCGGTGATGACATAACCGAACCGCGGGTTCTTGGGCGACACCGTCGTCCTGTCGTGAGGAAGCAACTCGACGACATAGTTGGCTTTGTGGCCGCGCCTGGGCGGCACGGCGTCGAGCGGGAGTTCATTGGTGTCCATGAGTTACATCCTCGATCGGTAGTGATTCGAGGATGCGGACGACAAAACGCGGCGACGATGTAACCGGCGCTCAGGTCCTGATAAGAGCTTACGAGCGATCATCCGCCTCGCGCGCAACGCGTTCGAGATGGGCGATCAGCGCCGCGTGCCTTAACTGAGCGGCCGGGCCTCGCTTATACCCGCTTCCCGACGTCCAATAGTCTTTCGGAACATCGTAATCCTGGCTGAAATCCTCTCCCCCGGCGGGCGTATTGAACCAGCCATAACCCATGAACTCGTCCATGCTGTGGATGCAGCTGCAGTCGAATGCGAGCGCAGGGAACGCCTGTGCGATACGCTCGAACAGATCGACCGGAAATCGGCAGTCCGTGTCGAAGTTGAATGCGTAGCGATTGTCGCCCGGCCCATCGTCATGATGGAAATTCCAGACGTAGTCTGAAAACGCCGAGCCATTGCCGCGCGGGTCATCGACCGGGACCGTGATGACGCAATCACATCCATTCCAACCCTCGTGATCACCGGTGTTGCTGGCTTCGGACGGCGCCATGCAGAGCCGCTTAAATCGGCTGATCTCCGAGGACGGCCCGTACACCCTCACGCTGTTCCAGACTTCGCTCATCGAGGTGACCTTTCGCCATCACGGCTCGCGTCGCGAAGGTCGCCGCCGTGTCTTCCGCGCTCCTCATCGCGCAGCCGCTGCCTGAGTGCGTCGATGACCATCATGTGCCGCCGCTCTTCGGGCGGCGTGCGCTTGCCGCGGCCGCTGGTCCAGAAGCCTTTGGGCACGTCATAGTAATCGTAGAAATCCTGACCGCCGGGGGGCGTGTTGAACCAGCCGTATCCCATTCGGTGATCGTCGTCGGCGATGCACTCGCAATCGAAATGCAGCTTTGGAAACATCCTGGTCAGGCGTTCGAAAGCGTAGGTCGGAAACTTCGCCAGCGTGTCGAACGCGAACGAATAAATGCCGTTCTCGTGCGGCCTAAATTCCCGGAAGTTCCAGGTGCTGTCGCCGCTGAGGTCGTCGAGCTTAAACGCTAAAGTGCTGCGCGACCGGTTGCCGGCCGGCGCCGGCACGATGAAGCGGCGCTTGAAGCGATCGATGTCCGATCGCGGGCCATAGACGTCCACGCTGTTCCACATCTCGTCACAGACGACGTACATGATGCCTGCCTCCGTTATTCGATCGGTTGTCGGGTTGTCGGCTCGGACTGCCGGTCGTGCGAACGCCGCTGGTCCCGGTCGGCCGACGTGACGGATCACCGGACATGGCCGAGGTCCGCGGTCACCGGCGACACGCCGGTAAAGAGATGGCAGGCGATCACGTCGTCGCGACCGCGCACGATCGGAGCCACGAACGGCGCCCACGACCAGCGACGTACCGCCGCGATCCAGCTCTTGAGGCGCGCCGCATGGGGCGCATCGTCGTCACCGGTGTGCTGGCCCGGCATCCCGCGCGCGATCCACGCGAGCCGGTCGCGATCCATCAGCGGTGCGAACCACAGGACCGGAATGAACAGGTCGGACACCGGCGCGAGCTGGGCGATGTTTGCACGACCGAGCAGGATGTCCTCGAGCAGATTGTCCTGCGGCGCGGGCTGCGGCTTGCCTGAATCGCGCTCGCGCCAGCGACGCACGTCATCGACGAGGTCGCGCAGGATCGCGCCACGATCGGCGATATTGGTCGGCTCCTCTGCAGCACGGCGCGCGGCCCCCTGGCCTTCGTCCTGCTCTTCCCAGGCGCCCGTCTTTCGGCTGGAATCGTCCCTCAAGCGGGCAGCGCGCGCATATTCGCCATCGTCAGCGGGGGGCGTCTCGATATCCGCAATGGCGTCGCGAAGCGTGACGTCATCGCCGCCGTCGACGTTGCGCAGCATCGAACGGACGAGTTCCTGATGGATGCGATGCTTGCTGAACCGGTCCCACGGTCCGTCGGTATCGGCGCGGTGATCCTTGTTTTTGCGCGGCCGGCGGCCGGTATGGACGAGCGTACGGTGGATCGTAAAGTCGCCGCGCTGATAGCTGGTCGGCCAGATCGAATGGATCATCGCGCCGAAGTGGCGAACCAGCGTGAGGCCCATGTGGCGAATGAGGTCGTCGTCGCGCGCCACGACCTCGAACGCCGGCTGCCCCTGCTGGATCGTGACCACGGCGTCGCGCGTGCGCTTGATCTTGAGCGCGACGGCGTCACTGTAGCCGAGGCGCCCGTAGCGCGTTGCCTCCAGCGACAGGCTACCGAATGTCTGGCCTTCCAGCGCGGCTTTGACCATGACGTGGCTGGTGACCTGCGCGACCAGCGCGGCGCCGGCGGCATAGTTGCGGCCGGCCGCGAACACGACGTGGCGCGGATGGGCATAGACCGCCGTGGCTTGACGCGCCGTCATGCGCATCACCGTGCCCGGACTCTGGCTCACGTCGCCAAGGCGGCGCTTCATGTCGAGCCCGATTTCAACGCCGCGCGCGGCTTCGTAAAGGGAGGCGAGCGCGCCGAGCGCTCCGCCGGCGCAGCCGGGGAACGCACCATGCGGGGCGGCCAGCCACGGAAATAGCCGGTACAGACGGTCGAGCTGACGCGTCGCGGCGAGCGTGAAGATCAGGTCGCAGCGGATGCGCCCGACCAGTGCCAGGCGAAGCTGTCGATTGGGTGATGCCAGGCGAAGCAGCGATCGCCGGATGTGCGGACGCCAGCCCGAACGCTCCAGGCGGTGGCCGAGATCGGCGCACCGCAGCTGCTCGAGCTGGTATGACACGCGGTCGAGCTTTGCCGCCGCCCCGCCAGCATGATCGCGCAACTCGCCGATGTCGAGCATCGCGGTCAACCGCTCCCAGCGCTTTCGATCGGGGTCGCTGGCGACCGAGAACACGCCAATGGCGTCGACGATGGTGCGCGCCCAGGCGATCGCGCGCTTGAGCTTGCGCCTGGCGACCGCGGGCTCGCCGCCGCTGTCGGCAGCAGACACGTGCCGCAGATAGTGGCCGAACGCGGTCATTAGCGCGGCCAGCGCGGTCTCGCGATGCTGCGGACGGCTGACGCCCTCCCGCTCCGGAGTCGCCAGGCGGTCGACGAGCGCGATCGCGTCGATCAGCGCGCGTCCGACCGCCACCGCTCCCGATGCAACCGGCAAGGGCGCGTCGGATCGGTCGCCAACATCCCACTCGACCGCCAGCCACATCTTGCGCGCGGTGAGCGAGGCTTGAGAATGCGCGACGAAGAGTTGAGCGTCGTCGCCGTTCTCGCGCAGACGGTTGAGGAAGGCGGCAGCGGACGTGTCGGTCCAGGCGGCGCGTGCGAACAATGCGCCAGGGGCGCACCAGAGCCCAGCCCGGCGTCTGAGGTCGCGCAGGATGGCGTCGGCGTTATCGGGTAACGCACGCAGCGCGACTGCGCGGTTCGCCTGCGCCGGAATCGCGCCGGAGGCCAGCAATGGCGCGATGCTCGAATTGCGCCCGCCGACAAACCCGCAGCCCGGCCGGTGATCGGGATCGTCGATATAGTCGACGTGCGGCAGCAGCGCGAACGGCGCCAAGCCGCCCGCCGGCACGATCGCGTGGCCGCTCTGCGCGGCGCGGCCAGTCGCCGTGATGATGGGCGGTCGCATCACGGCGATGTTCGCGGCGAGCCCGGCCGCGACCATGCGTGTGTCGGTATTGACGGCGGGGCCGGTCGTCACGCGCCGCCCCCGGCGCGATGCTGCTTCACGATCTCCCAGCCGGCCAGGATGTTGGCTCGGCGCACGGCGGCCTGGTCGAACCGTTCGATCAAATAGGTGAGCTCATTGTAGCGGTTGGCGAGATCAACGATCTCCTGCTCGCGTGCGGCTAGGGCATCGACCGGCCCCTTCTCGAAGTCTGCGTAGATTGCGGTCAGCTTGGCGAGCACGCTTTCGCGCTCGGCGCGGTAAGGCGCGATGTCGGTCACGATCTTGTCGACGCCGTTCTCGGTGATGGTGATGCGAGACATGAGCGCTCAATCCTGGCGGAAGCGCGGGTTGGCGCCGTTATCGTCGAGCCAGTTGGCGGCGTGACCGCGGGTTTGCTCCGCCGGCATCGCGACCTCCTTGAGCTCTGCGATCGTCCGGGCATGATGACCCTGCCGCGACAACGGCGGTTTCCAGCGCCATCGCCGATCGCCCGTCGCGCGCTGGTGCGCGGCGAAGCTCGCGCACCTCGTCCAATAGCGGTCGGCGGCGTCTTGCTCGCTGGCCACCGCGCCCGTGGCCGCGAGCTCGGCGCCACCCCCGGCGATTACCCCTGGCAGCAAATCGCCAAACGTGTCGGCGGAGCTGCGTGCGGCATGCCTAAAGCGGCGACGAAGTTCGGCGGGAGCGAGCGTGTAGAGGCCGCGATGCGCATCGGCATCGGCCGCGCCTAGACCATGGAGCTTGGCCGGCTGACCCAGACCGAGCTTCGGACGCTTCATCCAGAACGGATCGAGCGCGCCGTGCTTCAGCAGGCCGTGACCATCGAGCCAGGCAAGTCCGGCGACCTCGAGGAGCGGGTCGCTCTCACACACATGGGCGAGGGCGACGATCAGGCAGTCGGCGCCAGTGTCATACCGTGCCTCGGCGAGCCGCGCGACCGCTTCACCCTGGCACAGACGATAGAAACCCGCGTGGGCGAGGATGTGCGCGACGCCCATGCCGCGCAGGAGGCCGCCGTGTCGATAGGCGGCGTAGTTCGGATGATGACCGAGCGCTGTCTGCTCTGCATCAAGCCCGGTAATGCGCGCGTACTCGCTGTCTTTGATCGACCGCAGCTGTGCAACCTCGCGGTCGATCGTCGCGATCAGCGCCTCGTAGCCGTCGGGAATCTCTTCAATCGCCATCGCTGCCTCCGAGAGGAAGCGTGGCGCGCCAAAACTCGATCGACGATGTAACCGGCGGTTGCTGGTTGCGATGTGCAAAATTGCTGTCATCGCGCTATCGCGTTGTGGCATGAGCGGGGCGGGAACCAGACGATGATCGGCAAGCGCGAGGCGCCGCGAGCGCTTGCCGAGGCGATGCTCGCCAATGTCGACCCGGCAAGTGTCACGATTTCGGGGGGCGGCGACCAGTTCGCGGTGACGATCGCCGGCCTGACGATCGTGTTCGGCGATGCCCTTCCGCATGGATTCGAACGTCTCGCTGCGGCGATCGAGGCGCGGATTGCTTTTGAGCGTGCCAACGCGATGATCGCCGCAGCGGGCGAGACGGGTGTGCCGCTCTGGCTGGTGTCGGGGTCGTCGGTGCTCGCCCGGTGGCTCGCTTGGTCGCGTACGGACCGCGCCTTGGCCAACGCCCTCGACCTTACCGATCAAGCCGGCGCCGCGCCGATCGTTGGCCGGTTCGCGCGGCGCGCGCGGCGCGATCTCGGTCAGATGTCGGTCAAGATCAGGGTCAGCGCGGGCCAGGCCGTTGCCGAGCAGATCGAACTCTCGCACCGCGTGCGGGCCTTCGCCGTGCTGGGGGACAAAGCGACCATCAGGCTCCGCCGGCAGCACTTGCCCGATACGATCGTCACGGCGCTCCAGAAGAGTTCCAAGAGCAACGACCGATGGCGGGCAGCCGAGATTGTCGACCATCCGTTCTTCGCGGCGCACGACTTCATGGTCTTTGAGGTCCGGAACGATGGCGACGACGCTGTCCTCGAGCTCGAAACCGCCTGGGAGCCGCTGCGGCCGATCCCGAAGGCCGCATGGGCTGCGCTTCCGCGCGGCGCTGACCCTGCTTTCCCGTGGCGCCCGACCAGCCGCGAGATCACCGAACTCTATCGCCTCGCCGCGCGCGGCGAGCAGATGATGCAGCGCGACCGGTAAGCGCATCCATCATCGTCACGCCGGTGCGTGATCCGCGTTGACGACGGTGTTGCCGTCGACCGAATAGACACAGTGATATTCGGCCTCGGAGTCGGCGTAGAAGCCGCGCAACTGCTTGTACTGGATCACGGCCAAGGTGGCGGCGAGGCGGTTGAGGCAGGCAACCTGGATGTTGCTACGATAGAGTTCGTCGTCGTCGCGGCCCGCCACGGGTATACGGTTGCCCTTATGAACATGGGCGCGCATCGCCGGTGTGCTGGTGGTCACGCGCACCTGTCCCAGAACGCGGTCGTCGACCAGCCGCAACCCGAGACCGCAGTCGATGAACGGCAGATCGCGTCGTTCGAGTTCGGGCACGATGAAGGCCCGCGCGCCTACGCTGTCGACACAGACGAACACGAAGTCGACATCGTCGAGCAGGTAGGCGTTGTCCGGGGTCAGATCCTCGGCGTAGGTCAGGATGCCCTTGTGCATGCGGCGGTACACGTCGGCATAATGCTCGACCTTGTAACGCCCGGCGATGACATCGCCCCACGACATGGCGCCCGGTGCGCGCCACGCGGTGTGCTGCTCGACATGATCGCCATCGAACAGCAGGATGCGCTCGCATGGCGTCTTGCTGACGAGGTCGAGCACTTCGGAGCCCGTGCCTCCCAGTCCGATGATCGCGATCCTGCCGCCGGCCAGCCGCGCCGATACCGCCGCAAGCCCGGCGCGGGTCGCGGCGGTGTCTTCATACACGAATGGGCTCGGGGACGGCGACGCGACTGCGGCCGCTGGTTGTTCAGCTGGCATAGGTTGCGTCGGCATTGACGACGAGCCCGTCGGCGACCTCGATGACATCGCCCGGGGTCATCAGGCCGCTCGGCCGCGTCGCCACGCCGCCGCGGAACGACACGGTCGCGGCCTGGGCGAACGCAAGCGGTCGGTCGGGGAACGCCATGCGCAGCAGCTGCGCAAACGTGATGGTCCGGCCCCGCAGCGCGTGCCAGCGGCCATTGACCTGGATCGAGATCCGGCCGGCCGGTGCTGTCGGCGCGCGATGCGAGCGCTCGGCCTCGCCAACGAGATACAGATGCGGACGCGGCCGAACGGCCGGGACGGCGTCGTGCGCCGGGGCAACGGTCGGCCGGCCGCCGGGCTCGAAAGTAGTGGCAGGCGAGGTCATCATGTCTTCTCCTTGTTGAACGTCAGAAAGGGACATCGTCGTCGTCACCGCCGCTCGCGACGGATGGCTGGCCCTCGCGGGCGATCGTCGTGACGGCATGAGCCATTTGGGCGTAGAGGCTCTTCGCGCCGCGGGGGTGGCCGCCGAGCGCTCGCGCGACATTGGTCCACTCGAATGCCGGATCGGCTTCGTCGAGGCCCAGGTCGTCGAGCACCTCGAGCAAGATCGACAGCGCGGCGGTCGTCTCGATGCCGCGCGGCATCTCGGAGAACGCGACGTGCGCGGCCAGAGCGCGCAGGGCAGGGGGCACGCGGGTCAGGTCGTCGCATTGGACGATCCACGTCACCTCGCCGAAATCCATCTCGGTTTCGAGCTTGTCCTCACTCCACGACCGGCCGGTCGCGGGATCGATCATGGCCACGAGACCGCTGGCGACATCGTCCCCGACCTTGTCGATGCCGACGACGCTGGCAATAGCGTTGGCGCAGCGCTTCGCCGCCATGGCGATGGTGAGGGGCGACGCCCACAGCGCCTCGCTGACCCGACCCGACGACGCGACGTTGGCGGCGATCACGGGATCGGTCAGGTTGAGGATGACGTGCGGTACCCCGGCAACACGCGCAAGGCGGCGCGCGGCATGGGTCCGCCCCGCGCCTTCCGGCCCGGTGGCCAGGATCGGCGCGCCGCGAAACCACGGCCGCTCGGCGGCGATGAGCGCCTGACAGCTCGTGGTGACCCAGCGCAGGAATGCCGGCTGGTGCTCGTGCATCAGATCGAACGCGATGCCGTCGGGGCCGAGCCGATCGCCCCCGCGAAGCGCAAACGGTTCGCTCAGGCCCAGCGGTGCGGGACCACCGTCGAAGGCGCGGCCGACAACCATCGCGGGCGTCGCGGGGCGGAAAGTTGCGAGCTCGTTCATCAGTCGCCCCGCCACATCCGCAAGGGGCGCATGCCGCCCGCGCCGCGCCCATCCTTCTTGATGCGCCGCTCGGTCTCGAACATCTCGTCGATGAGCAGGCGGGTCAGCGCCTCGCCGCCGTGCTCGGCGGCGTGACCGAGAAAGGCCTCGAAGCGTGGCTTCTGCCAGCGCAACCAGTCGCACAGTCGGTCGCGCTCGCTTGCGCGGTCGTAGCGGACTGACCACTCGGCATGACTGTCGCTCTTGCGCTGGAGCTCGAGCTTGAATCCCCGCTTCGTGTCGGGCGCGTAGAGGTTGATGATGTTTCGGTCGCGCTGGCGCTGGGCTTCCGCCTCGGCGCGTGCGCGACGAGCCTTGCGAGCCGCGTCCACGATGCGATCGACCGCCCCCGTGATCGCGACAGGGCCGAAGATCATGGTCACCCGTGCCAGGAATGTCAGATCGAGCGCGCCGGTCTGGAACCGCTCGAGCACCGCGTCACGGTCGGCGAGATCGCCGAAGTGGCGTGTCCAGATGCTGCTCGCGCCGCCGGACCCGATATCCGACACCATCAGGCAAATGACGTGAGGATATGCCGCGTCGACCTCGATCGAAAAGCGGCCGACCGCCTCGTGAACGATCGACGAGGCCGGCTCGTCGGGCGGGACAGGAAAGTGCGTGATCAGGTTCATGGCAACTGCCCTATAAGACATTATAGAACTATTGGCAAGGGTGCTGCTTGCACGATGCGTTCGTCCCGCGGCACACCGCATCGTGCCGAATCCGCTTTCGTCCGCTCTCAGCCTGAGTTTTGCTGACGCTCTCACCGTCCTGATGGACGCCTGCGGGTTGTCGTCCGACGCGCGCAATGCGTTCGACGCGCGGGTCCGCCACCTGCAGCGACTGGGTGTGCCGAGCCGGCAGGACGATGCGACCGGCCGGCTGCATTACGGTATCCCCGAACTGGCGGCGTTCGCCACGGCGGTCCGGCTGATGGACGCGTTCATGGCGCCAGCGCTCGCCGCGCGCTACGTCACGGAGCGCTGGTCGGCCTTGGCGCCATTCGCGTTGGCCGGAGCTGCGGGAGTTTTGCCGGACAGCTACACTACGCGGCGATCAATCCCGACAGCGGCGTTCGCGGTGTTCCGTGCCAACGCGCTGTCGATGCTGGGCAAGCGCCGCCAGCACGACGAACGCGGTGACGAGCCGCTCGGCGGCGTGCTGATCTGCGACGAGGCGCGCGCCGCCGCGATCACGGAGGCGGTCGATGGGGCGGGGCTGGTACTCGACAGTCGAACCTACATGCCCGGGATCGTTCGCGGGTGGGCCGAACGATTATCGGCCACGGAGGTCGAATTAGCGAACGAGATGGATCGTCTGCTCTTCACGCACGGCCGTTCCGGGCAGGGCATCAAGCTCTAAGCGATACGACTGGAATTGGGCCGATTGCGGACTGACCGCTTATTTCAACTGGCTTAGAAAAACGGACCTTGCTTGGCTCGCGGCCCGCGCGCCTCGAACAGTCATTAAGCGAACAGGTCCTCCGGACCGTAATATACATAGTCGGCCTGGTCGGCGGTGTCGGACGCCGTTAGCAGAAACAGGCCTGTCGGACTGGGTTCAATGTCGGTGATGATCGCCCCGCAGCGCTCGAACATTGCGTCCAGCACGACCAGGTCGCCGTCCTCATCCTGGGCCATCTGCAACGGGGTCGGAGCATAGGGACCAATGCCGTCGTCCCATTCGACCTCGATCACGCCCATTTGCCGACGCCAACGCTGACGCTTTTGGGGTTTCAGGCTGGCCATAAAGTCGATCCATTGCGCGTGTGTCTCAACAGTCGGCCAATCAGAATCGCTAGACAACGCCTCAACCGTCGGTGTGGCGATCCATTCGCGCAGTTCAGCAAGCGTCGCAAAACTCCCACCGGCGCTGGCAATTGCGGCAAGAGCACCCCTGCGCGAGCTAAAGCCGGCGCGCATCAACAGGGTAGCCGAGACATTGAGCGATCCGGTCTCGACTGCACCGGCCGCCAGGCCGAGCTCGACATCGGCCATCATGAACCCATCTTCGAGAATGTCGTCATTGGCCAAGGCTCGTACGCGAACGGCCTCCATCGCCCACGGTAATTTGTAGACTAAAGCGTTCTCGACGAAGCGTAGCGCATCTTCGCCGGTTGCCCCGATATCCACCAGCGCTGACCCGCGCAGCCACCCCTCGAGAATGCCCTTCCAGTTGTCGGGAAAGGGATCCGGCACGAACGGCTCGATCCCAAACACGATCGTTGCGAATTTCGTGATTGCCTCGACCGCGGCATCATCTTCCTTGGTGATAATGGAAGCGTTCGCGTCGCAAAGAAGCGCATTGAGCTGCGGCGCATTTACGTCGAGCTTGAGGCCGGTATCGAGTCCCACGCCGGCCAGAAAGTAGCCGCGGCGCTGGAGCGAATTCGAACTGGCCCAGACATGCCGCGCGCGGCTCACAATGATTGCGGTCAGGGCCTTCTGGACTGCCTCGGTGCGCCGTGCCAGGCGCCTAGTCCACAAGGACGAGGTCAGGACTTCATCGAGCTTAGCCTCGATATCCTCGTCATTGATGTCAAATTCTCCGAGCATTCCTAGGATTGATGTGTCCAGGGTCGGTAGCCATTCATTCCATTGTTTCAGGGCAAGCTCGGTCTCCTTGGGACGCTCTCTCGCAACTTCCGGAAAGGTCCAGGTCGAACCGCCCGCGACATAGGCGAGGAATGTATCGACATCGACTCTGCCAAGCTTTTTGAGCATCCGCGCCAGCAACGCGAGCATGAGCCGGACAAGTCCGCTCTCCATCTCCTTCCCGCCCTGGTCAGCGACCAATTTCTCCCACTCAAGCCGACGTTCGTCCACGCCATCGAACATCGGAAACAGGGCAAGCCCCTCGACATCGACATAGGCGCGTCCGGCGCGGCCAACGACGTTACGAAATTCCGATATGTCGATCGTGCCTCTGCTACGCGACAGACTGTGAAACAGCAGGGTCGTCGCGGACAGGTTGAGACCTTGCGCGAGCGTCGGGGAAGAGATCGTCAGGCGAAGGACGTTTTCGCGGAGGAGCCTCTCCACTTCCTTTCGATATGGCGTGGGCAACGCGCCGTGATGGACAGCCACACCGAGCTTCAGACATTTCAGGACGTCGCTATTGGGGCCCAGCCATTCGCGCCCAATCGCGAGCGCGATCGCGAGCTTTGATTCGTCACCCGCGAGAACCGATTTGAGGCTGCCGCGCTTGTGCAATTCGACGATACTCCGCGCGAACGGTTCGACCGAGCGCCGCTGGGGGCAAAAGATCAGAACGCTGTGCCCATCGTCCATGAGCCGCCAAGCGGAGGCTATGCACAATTCCCGCTGGTCCGACGGAAACTCCTTGGAAATCCTACCCGTGGGCAAATGCGGCGTGATGAAATCGCGGACCCAAGGGCGCTCGCCGCCGACCGATATCTTGAGTTCGGCGGAACTGCCCGACCAGGCGATTTCCCCGAAGCGCAAACGGGTCGGCCGCCAGTCCTTCTTGATTAGGCCATTGCGCTGATCGCCCGTGAGCCAGGCGGTGAAGTCGTCGAGCTGGTCGCCGTCCGGCAAAATGGCAGACAGGCAGACGATCCGCCGCGTATCGGCATCCGATCGGCGACGCAGGCGCTGAATTTGAACTTCATAACGCACCTCGCGCTCGCCAAGTCCAATCATGTGACCTTCGTCGAGAACGATGAGTCCGACATCATTGAGCAGGGAAGGTTCGTTGCGCAGGGCGAAATCGAGCTTTTCTGGCGTCGCTACGATGATGTCGCGCTCACGCATGATGTTGCCATCGGCATCGCTGACGCCAATGCTCCCATAGAGACTGCTTACGGTCTTGCCGAGCGGCTGGAATGTGCTGGAGAGACTGACCTCTGTCTGTGCCGAAAGCGCGCGCAGCGGGGTGACGAACACGACCCGCTTCCCCGCCGCAAGGCACGCAAGGATGCACAATTCGGCGATGCGGGTCTTTCCCGCGCTGGTGGGCAGGGCCACCACCATGTTGTCACCGAAGTCGACAGCGCGCTTAGCTGCCTCAAGTTGCGAGGGCCAGAGTTCGATCTCGGCGCGCGACCGCCGATACAGGGAGGCGATGAACAATGCTCTGAGGTCGTGCCAGTCTCCCGGGCCATCGGGCGCTGCCGGCAACCGCTCATGAAAGCTCTTGTCCCAAAGATCGTCGAGAAGATGGATCGTCAGCCGATGGCACCACCACTGGGCAATCATGCCCGCATCGCCGCTCGCACTCAATCCGCGCTCCAGCGTGACAATTGCTTGTTCCAGAAGCGGACGCTCACCCCGCGCAAAAGCAAGCATCGCGGCCGAAAGCCCGCCCATGAAGTTATCGGTCAGCGCGAGATCGACAGCGTTGGTCAGATGGTCGGTCGAATCGCCATATTCGACCCCACCATAGGCAGGATCCCAATCGCCGTCGTCAGCCTCGCCATCGTCCTCGGGATATGCGTCCTTGATCCGCTCCAAGAGCGCGTCGTCGTTGCCTTTTCCGCTGCCTCGCATCGAGGCAATGTCTTCGGCCAAGCCGTCCAGATCGCGCAAGATGAGACGCGCTAGGCACACCTCGACAGGCGACAGATTTGCTTCAGCGATGCCGCGATGAAGAACCGAAAAGGCGCGCGCCGAATATCCGCCAAGGTGAAAGGCGGCGCCAGCGATAAGCCGATGGAAATCGGTTTCTGGCGAAACGGCGGCGTTCATCGTCGCCGACTCGATGGCCGAGGCGGCATTTTCGAAGGCCATGCGCGCGGCCTCGCTCTTTTCGCCGAGATCCAGGAGCTGGAGTCCCTGAGTAATTAGGGCAAAGCCGTAGGACAGCAGATCGTAGCTGAGGTTTGGCGAGAATTCAGGGGCGTCGTCGGGAAGTACCCCCTTGCGCCATATCATCGAGCGGGCTTGTCCACGTGCCAGCAGCGAACCGCGAAACGCGGTGTCGAGCGCCTCTTCGATATTGGCAGCAAGCGTCTGTGCATCAGCCATTGGCAATGACCTTGCCGAAGACCTTTTTCACGAACTTCGTCGGCGCATCGACCTGAAGCCCGACAACATGCTGCCGGACCTTGCCCTTATA
This sequence comes from Sphingomonas sp. CCH9-F2, assembly GCF_001556735.1. NCBI lineage: Bacteria > Pseudomonadati > Pseudomonadota > Alphaproteobacteria > Sphingomonadales > Sphingomonadaceae > Sphingomonas > Sphingomonas sp. CCH9-F2. Next base: position 33,614 of record NZ_LSJO01000060.1, read on the forward strand.
CTCGGAGAGGTCGGTTTCGAGGAACGGTGCTGGATCGTTGCCAGAGAATGCGAAGATGAAGTGTGTGACCTGCTCCAGCTTAATGCCGTACTTATATTGCTGCGCCAGAATCTGGCCGCTCAGCGTGGCGTTTCCCAGCTCGTTCAGGCGATCGGCGAGCGCGGCAAGCGCATGCGGCGTTGGACGGTTACGTGACGCGACCAGCGCCTTGCGCGCGTCTTTGACGGTGGTCGAGGTGAGCGCTCCCCTGCTTTTGACCTCGCCTTTCAGAAAGCGCAGCACACCTTGCGGATCGACGTCAACTGCGAGGATATCATCTCCGCGCATCGCCATGTTTCGATGGTCCTTCCACCGCAATTTACGGATCGGCTGGAAGGTCGAGTAATCCGTCACATAGGTCGCGGCGAGGATTTCGCCGAGCTCGCCGAAGCGGAGCGTCGCCGAGGACGGCAGCTTGTCACGAACATATTTCGCGGAGGCATGCTTGCCCAGCTTCGCGAGAATATCTGCGATCCGGGTTTCACTGGCATAATGGCTCGGCACCACCGCAGCGACAGCGGCAATGGCAGCCGGCTGCTTCGTGACGTCCGCTACGAACTTGTGAAGTTCGTGCTTCGTTTTAATGGTCTGGCTGGTGCAGTGGCACCAGTTCTTGATTTTCGCCAATGCCCCCTCCCAAGCTTTGCCTTACCAACTGGAAGGATCCATGTCGAAAACATGGGGTAATCGCGGGAGCGGTACTCCGGGCTGTCACGAGATGAATGC
>NZ_LSJO01000600.1:0-4481 GCF_001556735.1 Sphingomonas sp. CCH9-F2
AACGACGATGCGTTCTTCGAGATGATGCTGGTCGAGGCGGTCCCCCCTCCCCTCGTGTCGCAAATCCTCCTCCGGCTGCTCGATCATCCCGACGCGATCTGAGTGGGGCTTTCCTGCAAGCAATCGTGTCACTGACGCGCCCATCCGCTTGCGCCCGCCACATCAACGTCACGGTAGCCGCGTATATGGCAGGCAGGAGACCAAAGGATGCGCTCGATAAGCCCGATGTTCGATGATGCGGTGATCGACTGCGTCGCAAGCGACCGCGCATCCACCGTCCAGGAACTCTTCCATGTCGCGGAACTGATCTGGGCAGAGGGTGCGGCCGACCGGTCGACGTTCCGCTGGGGTACCTCGCGCCAACTGACCCCGACAAGCTGATGTCGCTACGCATGGCTTAAGTGGCGCTGCTGAAATCCTGATCCATCAACGGCTGCGGACCCGGCAATTCATTCGGTGATCGTAGGCAGCCTCAATTTTTGCCGCGTGGGCGGGCTCGGGTGGGCCGGTGCTGCGTGCGGACCAGGCTTGCGCCCCAAACCGATTTTCTTTGCCATAGCGCGCCGGGCTTCTGAATACGCCTCTGCCACCATCGGGTAGTCCGGCTTCAGATTGTAGCGTTCCCGATATTGCTCGGGCGTGAGTCCATGTCCGCTTAGATGACGGCGAAGCGTCTTGTACGGCTTGCCGTCGATCATCGAGATGATATGATCCTTCGACGCCAGCGATTTACGTACCGACACCGCCGGGGTGAACTGGGCGGCCGTCGCTTCCTGCGGAACTGCTGTGCTCGATTGGTCGATCAATCCTGTGATGCTGTCACGCATCCGGGTGAGAAATGCCGGCACGTCCTCGGCCGCGACGCGCGTGTTGGGATTGCTCAGCCATGCGATCGTCAGCTCGGTTGCGAGCTCGATCGCGTTCGGGCCGGTATCGATTTCTGTGGTCATGAGGAAAGCTTGTCCTTGAGTGCCTTGGCCGGTGTGAACACCATTTTGGTCGACGCGGCGATCTCCATAGCTTCGCCAGTCCGGGGATTGCGACCGGTCCGGGCGTCCCGGGCCTTGCTGGAGAACTTGCCGAAACCCGGCAGCGACACCTCCTCCCCCCGCGCAACCGCATCGCCGATGTCACCGAACACGCGGTCGATCAACGCCCGGGCCTTGGCGGCACTCAGATCGCTTCCCTCGGCAATGCCTTTCACAAGATCGTCAAGCTTCATCAAATATCTCCCGTAAACGTGCACCGGGATAATTGTTCCGGTCACGGGCGCAACAGTGCATCCCCTTTCCGGGTGGCGCCGGCAAGATGCAGCGGGCTGGCGACACCGTTGCGTAGCGTGCGTAGATCGCGATCATGCAGCGATGATGTTTGTCCTGCACATCCGATGCCCGTTAATTGAGCAACCTCACTGATGGCGGGTCCGTGCATCGGCGGGCGTCGACCGATAAGCTGGCGGCTCGCGATCGTCGTGGCGGTGGTAGCCCTGTTCGCCAGCAACGCCTGGCTCAAGGGCATCTTTGGCTATGGCGAGATTGCGACCGACATTCCGTTCCTGCTGTTCGGCGTGATCCTGTTCTTCACCTGGCGCGTCAATCGCAATGCCGCCAACCGGCAAAGCGAGCTGCTGGGGTCCGCCCGCTTCGGCGACCGCGCCGACGTGCAAAAGCTGGAGGCGAGCGGGGATCTCCTGATCGGCCGCTCGGCGAAGTTGGGCAAGCTGCTCCGCTATGACGGCGCGGCGCATCTGCTGACGATGGCCCCACCCGCTCGGGCAAGGGCGTCGGCACGATCATCCCCAACCTGCTCCTGCTCGATCGCTCGGTCACCTGCATCGACCCCAAAGGCGAGAATCCGCTACTATGACCAGCGCGAGTTCGACGGCCTGTTCGATCCGGCCTAATTAAGCCCGCTGGGGGCGCTCGCGCCGATCGGCATCCCAAACCACCTAAAAGCCCCTCTTTTGCCTCCACGTCGCGCCTGGAAGGCCGTAGCGGGCGATTCCGTCGCTACCCGTCCCCACTTCTTTCCCGCCTAGCTACCGGCGCGTAGCGCCGCCCCTGTGACGCCGAAGGCGGCACGCAGCGAAAGTGCATCGGCCGTTAGGCCGATTCCGCTTGTCCTTTTTTCCACTGGTTGGTGGCGAGCGGTCGGTCTGTCTTGCGCACTATCGGGGTTTTGGCCCCCGATCCGATGGACCAATCGGGGTTATCCACAGGCCTGAGTCCTTAAGAAGAATCTCCTATGTAATAGGAGGTTTAAGACCCTTACGGAGCGGTTTCGGCCTGTATCGTCAAAGGGTTAGCGGCCGTTTCAGGGGCCAAAACCCCGTGATTCGCAGGGCCAAAACCCCGTGATTCGCAGGGGCCATTCCCCCGATAGTTGGAGCCTCACCACTATCGGGGTTTTGGCCCCTGGCGATCAGTCGGCCGGAAACCCCATCGGCGGGCGCGGCAAGCGCTTGAACTGGAACCCTGGATGGTCGGTCGAAAGCTGGCAACGCTCTGTGAAGTTAAGAACCTCCTCGCCTTCATCGTTCCTGACCAGCTCCAGCCAGTAGCCGGGTAGCCGCTGCCGCTCGACCGCGCGCCGAAGCTCCTTGGCGAAGTCGGCCACGCGCTGGGTGCTGCCGCTCTTGTGGTGGAGCTGCTTCATGGTGAAGGCCCAACCCGCCGCCTGGTGGCCGCCATGCTTGCGCACGACACGGTAAAGCCAACGTTCGATTCCGCCGGTCAGCTTGAAATAGGCTCGGTCGATGCCGAGCACGAGGCGGTCGGTCAGCACGCCCTCGTAGAGCCAATCCGATATGGTGAACTCGACGCCCGTGGATCGGCCTAGGTCGTCGGTCGGTGCCGAGTAGCGCTCGATCCAGTGGAAGCCCTCGGGGCGCTTCTTCTTGCCCTGGCGAATGTTGGTGCGGATCAGGGTGGCGCTCAACCGCTCAAGTGCCTCTACGATGCGCCGGTACTCGTCTCCCCCGGTCGGCCGATCGATCCCGCGTAGCAGCTCATAGAGCGGGACGTGGAAGTGCGGCGTGGTCGGCTGTCCCGCCGCCTTCGCCGCCCTGAGCTGCGACACCGCCCATATCAGGATGTCGCAATCCCAAATGGTGGCGATACCGATCTCGGCCGGGGCCGTGACGTTGACAGTTATGGTCGTGGCGCCGTTCTGCACCTGGTAGTCGATCGGCTCGCTGCGGCGCTGCTTGGAAAGGCTGAAGAACGGCCGCTCCATCATCTCCTGTTCGTCATGAGTCGGTATGTCGCCTGGCAGCGTCACGAACAGGTCGAGCTGGTCGAGTACGCCGGCGCGAACGCCTTCCTTCCTTCTGACCTTCTTAGTCATAAAGGCTCCAAGGGTCAGAGGTCAGCGGCGTGATCGGCCGCTCGGCACACTGGCGGCTACCGCCTCCAGCGGCTCCAGCCCGCGCGCCTCCAAGAGCCGGTTCCACGCCTCATGCCCCAGCTTCTGCAAAGACAACCCTGTGTCGAGGCTGAGCTGGCGAAGCCGGCGACGATCGCGCGGGGTGACTTGCACGTTGATCGGCACGATCGCCGGCGAGGCGGTGTCCCGCACGGGTGCTGCCTCGGTCGCCGCCGCGGTGCTCGGGGCCGCGGCCGGCTCCTCGTCCAGCTCGCCCATTACGTCGGCGAGCGCGCGGCCGGTGCGCTTACTGCTCATGTCGTATCTCCTGAATCCAGCTCCAAACCTGACGCAGCTCGTCGGCCGCTTCGCGGGCCGCATGGCCGCGCATTTCGGTGACGCCCCTCCCCTCAAGCGAGGCGTCCAGATAGATCGTCCGATCGGATAGGTGGATCGGGCAAACCGGGACCGGGTAGCGCGACAGCGCGGCACGCGCGGCAATCGCGCGGGCCTCGTTCTTGGCCGCGTTGACGATGACGGCCGCACGCCGGTCGAGCCGGCGGAGGATCTTCAACGTTTCCCCGACCGCCTCCAGGTCGTCTGGCGACGGCCGCACCGGGACAATCACCAGGTCCGCCACGCGCGCGGCCTCGGCCTCGGGCTCCTCGACGGCAGGACGCGTGTCGATGAACAGCGCGCCGTCGGACTTGCGCCGGAGCCGCTTGGCCGCGTCAGTCAAATTGGTGCCGTCCAGGTCGACCAGCTCGGGGCGCTCAAAGGCCGGCTCGATCTGCTCGCGCCGCGTCCACCACTTCGTCGTCGTCCGCTGCGGGTCGCGGTCGATGATAAGGCTGGGCTCCGCCTCGCCCGCGAGAACCGCGAGCTGACGGGCAAGGGTGCTTTTCCCAGCTCCGCCCTTCTGGCTGACAAGTGAGTAGATTTGCACCTTCGCCCCTTCTGGCTCTCTTTCCTGTGACACTATGAAGGTGATTGGGAGTGAAGGAAAGACCCTTTTCACCTTCCCGCGCGAGCGATCGTCACGCGCAAGCGCCGAGACGCTGTAAGGGGGGCATAAAAAAGCTGGGGGTGACGGTGCTGATCCGGTAGCTTTAGGAGCA
>NZ_LSJO01000601.1:0-1701 GCF_001556735.1 Sphingomonas sp. CCH9-F2
GTGGGTGCCGCCGCCGCGCGCCCGGCGGCGGCACCCACCGCCGGCGCGACCGGCGCGTTCATCCAGCCGCTGCCCGGCGTGGCCGCGACGCCGCTGCCCGAACCGTCGCCCAGCGTCAGCCCCACGGCGGTGGCGACGCCGCGCTACGTCATGCCCGCCTCCGCGCGCCGGTCGCTCGCGCTGGTCGGCGCGGCGGATTCGTTCCGGCGCGATGCGTTCGGCACGGCGGACGGGCGTTATCTGGAAATCGTCATGCGCCGGCTGTCGGCGCCGCTGCCGTCGCGCTGGCTGTCGATCGCGCTGCGGCGGATGCTGGTGGCGCGGGTCGATACGCCGCGTGGGCTCAATGGCGCCGATTTCGCGGCCGAGCGCGCGTGGCTGCTGCTGCGGATGGGCGAGTCGGTCGGCGCGCGGGCGGTCGTGCAGGCGGTCGATACCGATCGCGTCACGCCCAAGCTGCGGCAGGTGTGGATGCAGGCCGCGCTGGCGAACGGCGATCCGGGCGGGCTGTGTCCGCTGGCGCCGACCGCCGGCAATGCCGAGCGCGGCTGGGTGGTGGCGCGCGCGATGTGTGCCGGGCTGACCGGCGACACACGCGCGCGCGCGCTGATCGCCGATGCGCGGCGGCAGCGGGTGGCGAGCGGGATCGACCTGCAACTGGCGCAAAAGGTGATGGGCGCGGGCGTCGACAGCCGTCAGGCGATCACCGTCGACTGGACGCCGGTGGTGCAGCTGACCGCGTGGCGTTTCGGGCTGGCCGTTGCCACCGGGGCGACGGTGCCCGACGAACTCTATGCCACGGTCGGCGCGCAGGTGACCGGCTGGCGCGCGCTGGCGCCGGGCATCCCGCTGATCCAGCGCGCGGCCGCGGCGGACCGCGCGGCGGCGATGGGCGTCGTCAGCAGTGCGGCGCTGGTCGACCTGTATTCCGCGCTGGCCGATGCCGATGACGTGCCCGGTGCGCTGACCCGCACCACCAACGGCCTGCGCGATGCCTATGTCGCCGCGGACGACGGCGCGCGGCTGTCGGCGCTGGGCGCGTTGTGGGACGGGGCGTCGGACGATGCGGGGCGCTATGCCCGGCTGATCCTGACCGCCCATGCCGCCGCGCGAGTCACCCCGCGCGCCGGGGTGGACCAAGCCGACCGGCTGGTCGCCGCTATGCTGTCGGCGGGGATGGATCGTACCGCGCTGCGCTGGCAACCCTATGTCCGTGTCGGCGGCGATGCCTGGGCGATGCTGTTGCTCGCCGATCCCGACGCGCGCGGCATCCGCCCCGGCAGCATCATCGGCGATTACACGCCGGAGGGCGCGACGGCGCAGCGCCGGAAGCAGATGTTCTTCGCCGCGCTGGCGGGGCTGGGGCGGCTGTCGGCCGCGGATGTCGAGGAGAATGCCGCGACGCTGGACGTGCGGATCGGATCGCCCAACGGCTGGACCCGCGCGATCGACCGTGCGGCGGCGGAGGGGCAGGCGGGCACCGTCCTGCTGCTGGCAGCGACGGGGATGCAGGCGGGGAACTGGCGCGCGGTCCCGCCGGCCGCGCTGTACCGCGCGCTGCGCAGCCTGCGCGCGGTCGGGCTGGACGGCGAGGCGCGGATGATCGCGGCCGAGGCGATCGCGCGGCTGGCATGACGACCGCGGTCGGCGACCGCGATGCGATCGACCGCTTTCTGGAGATGATGGCGGCGCAGGCGGGGG
>NZ_LSJO01000602.1:0-5030 GCF_001556735.1 Sphingomonas sp. CCH9-F2
CCTTTTCGACGCCGATCACCCCGCTACCGGGGTCCCTTTTCCACGCCGATCCACACCGGACGATGAAGCCGGCAACCGCGCGGGCGAGCTGCGGGCGCTGTTCGACGCCGCCGGCTCGGCGAGCCCAAGGCATCTTTGGTCACGGCTGGCCCGTCGTCGCGTCGACGCATGGGCGAAGCGGATCATTGAAGGCATTCGGGCCGGGAGCATCGGCTCGGGCTCGGGGACCGCGGCTTACGCGATAGCCTGGCATCGCGACCGGCACGACGATCTTCTTTCGCCGCACGTCGCAGCGGTCGAACTGGTAAATGTCCTTCGCCCGACCGTCGCGATCGCAGTGTACATCACCTTCGTCGCCCACGCGCTGCAAACCTGTTCAGGGATCAGGGCGGCCTTGGTTCAGCAGCCGGACTATGCCGAGCTCTTCGTCCAAGAGGTCCGCCGATTCTATCCCTTCTTTCCCGCTGTGGTGGCGCGCGCGAGCCAAGATTTCGAGTGGGAGGGGATGGCCTTTCCGGAAGGGCGTCAAGTGGTGCTAGACCTTTATGGGAGCAATCACGACGCAGCGACCTGGGCCGACCCCCAGGAGTTTCGCCCTGAGCGTTTCAGGGCTTGGGACGAAGACTCCTTCAACTTCATTCCGCAGGGCGGCGGCGATCACTATCTCGGCCATCGCTGTCCCGGCGAATGGATCGTCCTCGCGATCATGAAGGTGGCGGCACACCTCCTCGTCAACGCGATGCGCTATGACGTACCGGACCAAGACCTGAGCATCGATTTCGCCAGGCTGCCAGCGCTTCCGAAAAGCGGCTTCGTGATGCGCAACGTCCACATAGGTGGCTAGGGCCGCGTGCCGTGGTGATGGTGATCGGCTCCGTTATCGACCGTTTGCGCGAGTACGGGGTGCGATGCGACATCTACGCAGTCGAATGTTGGTTCAGCAAGTCGATCACGGCGCACCTCGCCGCCCCGTCGCCTTCGCAACGGTCGATGGTCGCAGCCAGCAGGCTTTCTAGTTGCGCCAGATCCTCCATCTTAGCGCGCACACGCTCTAGATGGTGAGCCGCGATCTCGCGGACCTCACTGCATGACGCCTGCGCAGAACCGCCAAGAGACAGGATCGCGCGCACCTCGGCCGGGGAGAAGCCGAGTTCGCGCGCGCGACGGACGAACCCAAGTGCGCGGACGTGACCGGTCCCATATACCCGCCGCCCGCCGCTTGTGCGGGGTGGCGTTGCGAGAACACCAACGCGCTCGAAGTACCGGATCGTCTCGATATTCACGCCAGTCCGGCGAGACAGCTCGCCGATCGTGATGCTTTCCTCAACGCGCATATATTGCTTGCTCCTGTAGTCACTACAGGATGCATAACGGGCTAACCCGCTAGAGGCGATAGATGAACCAAGAGACCATCCCGCGTGAACCCCTAGGCGCACCAACGTCACGACGTCGCGCCGACACGGGGCTATCCGCCCTCGGCGCGCTTGCGAGCTTAGCCGCTGTTCTAGCTGCGGCGTCATGCTGCGTCCTGCCCCTCGCACTCGCGGCGCTCGGCCTGGGGGCGGGCCTGTCCAGCAACTTCGCCGCGCTGATACCACTACGGTGGCCGCTAACGGCGACCTCCCTCATCGGCTTGGCTGCTGGGTGGTGGGCCTACGCGCAGCGGCGGAGGTCCTGTGCTGGGGACCGGTCCTGCACAATGCCGCTGCCCTCGCGCGCGACACCTATCCTGCTCGCGATCGGAACGGTTCTGACGCTTATCGCGTTCGCCTGGGACCTCCTAGAAGCGCCGCTGATGAACGCGCTTTCCTGATGCAGCTCACCTCAACCCTGACCTGTCCCAAATGCGGCGGGGTGGCCACCGAAAGGATGCCCACCAACGCCTGCCAATTCTTCTATGATTGCCGGCATTGCGCGGTGGTGCTGCGGCCCCTGGCTGGCGACTGCTGCGTGTTCTGCTCATTTGGCGATGTCCCATGCCCTCCGATCCAGGAAGCGAAAGCAAACGGGACTGTGGCGGGCTGCTGCGGGTGAGGCGATAGCTTCACGTTTCTTCGTGAACTGGGGTCCTGCTCGCCAAGGTCGCGCAAGCGAAATTGCCTACTTCGGTCTTATTCGACCGGTTCCTGACCTGCCTCAACTGCTCATTTTCGAGAGGGCATTTGAACAGGATAGCATTTCGGGCGCTTCAAAAACCCTTGCTCCTCCAGTTGCTAGAGCATGTAACCGCAATTTGCTCTCCTGCGGACGGGGGGCTGGAGGTGGCTTTTTGACGGCCCGTGTTGAAGCAATCGGTATGTCTCGACGCTCATTAGTGGCGCGGCTGGTGGCCTGTGGAACCGGCTTGGTGCTCGGTTCTCCAACGCTCGCGCGACAGACTTCCCGGTCTGCGGCCTCGTGGAACTTCGGCGCGGCTCACCTCGAATGGGAGCCGCTGGAAGTCGGCACGGGTGATACCCTCCTTGTTTCGGCACAAGTGCGCGGAGTGCCGGCGCGGGCGGTGCTCGACAGTGGCAGCGGCGCGTCGATCATGAGCACGGCGCTCGCGACGAAGCTCGGCTTGAACAATGGTGAGCGGCGCATGATTAGCGGGCTGAGCGCCAAGGCCCCGGTGCTGCTGGTCCGCGACATCGACGTACAGCTCGCCCGCGAAACCCGTCGCTTACCCTTTGCCGTTGTTGGTGATCTGAGTTCAGTGTCGGCGGCCTTCGGACGACCGATCGACGTTCTCCTCGGTGCCGATATGTTCACGGGCAGCTGCATCGCGCTCGATTTCGCGAACAGGCGTATGGCGGTCGTCAAGTCAGGCACGTTTCTCGCCGGCCCCGACTGGCGCGCTGTCGCGCTCGGACGCGGTGCCAAGCAGGAGCTGTTCATCCGGGCCTCCGTCGAGGGCCTGTCTCCCGTGCCCTTGATGATCGATCTTGGCAGCTCGGCCGCGCTGATGCTCTCGTCGGCCTATGCCCGCGATCAAGGGCTGTTGAACGGGAAGCTCGTCTCGACCGCGGCGATCGGCGGCGTCGATGGCGTGCGGGTCAACGATGCTTTCACAACCCAGAACATCAACATTGAAGGGCTTGGCGTCTCGAACGTCCCCACACTCGGGATGAGAGCTTGGCTCTCCACCAGCACGGTTGGCAATGTCGGCCTACCGCTGATCGCTCAATTCGACGTGGTGTTCGACGTGACCGCCGGATTCGTGTGGCTCCGGCCACTCGGTCCTCGTCGTCGCCTGCCGATGCTGAAGGACCGTAGCGGCCTTGGCCTCGCAGCCTCACCAACGGCGCTCACCGTCGTTCATGTGGCGGCGAACAGTCCCGCGGAAAAGGCTGGCTGGGCGGTTGGCGACCGGATCGTGGCGGTGAACGGCCATTCGATCGATGCGAACTATACGCGTGGGGAGCTCTGGCAAGTGCGCTCCCGGCCTGCTGGCACCCTCGTAAAGCTGACGATAGCCTCGGGTGATGTGCGCGACCTCAGGCTAGCCGACTATTACTGATCGGCTTGAGGGTGGCCTTTGCCGATCGCCTTCATGATCCGACAATCGGCCATGCGCGCCTTGGTGCAGCTCTGGCTGAGCATTGCCAACTCATCCCGCAACACCGCGAGTTGCGCCAGCCTCTCCTCAACATCCTTGAGGTGCTGAGCAGCGATAGCTGAGGCGGCACCACAATCCTGGTCCGGGTTCTGCGCCAGCCCCATCAACGATCGTATTTCGTCGACCGAAAAGCCGAGCCGGCGACCGTTGCGGATGAAGTGCAAACGCTCGATGTCGCTGGCATCATAGGTTCTACGGCCCGACGCCGTGCGCGGGGCGGAGCGCAGCAACCCGATCGACTCATAAAACCGGATCGTCGTCACTTTTGTCGACGTCTCGCTGGCGAGCTGCCCAATCATCACCGGCTTCATCATGCCATCCTTGCTAATGCGAACGTGTCGCACATTTCGCTTGCTTCTACAGCGACTGGAGGTGGTAAGGAAGGCCGCATGAATGCTTCTACCGAAAGCTGCGGGTGCCACGGGGAGCCCGCGCGCGCGCAAACCGATCCGGCCTATCGCCGTGCGCTGCTGACCGTCGTGGTGCTCAACCTCGGCTTCGGAGTCGCCGAGCTGTTCGGCGGGTTCATCGCCGATAGCCAAGCGCTGAAAGCGGATTCCCTCGATTTTCTCGGGGACGGGTCGATCAGCCTTATCGGTCTTCTCGCGCTTGCCTGGTCCGCACGGGCGAGGGCAAAGGTCGCGCTGACGCAGGGGTTGTTTCTCGGTGCGCTTGGCGTGGGCGTAATCGGTTTCGCGATTTGGCGCGCCCTGAACGCAACCGCGCCGGATGCCGAACTGATGGGCACAATCGGCGTTGTCGCGCTCGCGATCAATGTCGTGTCCGCCTTGGTGCTTGCGCGTTTCCGGGAAGGGGACGCCAATGTTCGCGCGATCTGGCTGTTCAGCCGCAACGACGCGCTCGCCAATGTCGCGGTGATCGCCGCGGCCGGTCTGGTGGCGTGGACAGGAAGCGCCTGGCCGGACCTCGCCGTCGCCGGCCTCATCGCCCTCCTGTTCCTCCACTCCGCTTATGAAATCGTCACTGGCGCTCGGCGCGAACTGGGAGAGCGGTAGTGCGTCTGCTCACCTTGATCCGGGCAATGCTCTCGCTGCGGCTGCTCGCCGCGCTCGCTGCGCTGCTGATCCCTGCTGCGGCATTCGCCGAACCCGGCGACGTGCAAACCGCATGGCGGCTGCTCGACTATATGGCCGTCGATTATGGAGGCGCGGTCGCGAACGGTCGGATCAAGAGCGCGTCGGAATACGCCGAAATGAATGAGTTTGCCGCGTCGGTCTCGACACGGCTTCAAGGCCTGCCGGCGAAGCCGGAGCGCCAAGCCCTCATTCAGCGGGCCGCCAACCTCCAAGCGGTAATCGCGGAAAAGGGATCGACTGAACAGGTGGCAACACTGGCGCACGGGCTCGCGGCCGATCTGCTGCGCGCCTACCCGGTGCCGCTCGCGCCCGATAAGGCTCCGAACCTCGTCTCC
>NZ_LSJO01000603.1:0-444 GCF_001556735.1 Sphingomonas sp. CCH9-F2
AGGTCGAGAACCAGGTGCAGACCGCGCGCGGCCGCTTCTTCCAGCCACGCCTGCGATTTACCAGCCTCGAGGAGCTGAACGGTTGGCTGGAGGCCGAGTGTCGGCGCTGGGCCGACATGCACCGGCATCCCGAGCGGAAGGAACTGACGGTCGCCCAGGCATGGGCAGCCGAACGGGCGGTGCTCCAGCCTGTTGTCGCGCCCTTCGACGGCTTCCACGAGAGCGAGCACGCGGTAAGCGGCACTTGCCTCATCAGCTTCGACCGCAACCGCTACTCCGTTTCTGCCCGGACGGTTCGGCGCGTTGTGCAGGTCCGTGCCTATGCCGACCGCATCCTCGTGCGCTGCGACGGTGAAGTCGTCGCCGACCATCCCCGGTTCTTTGGCCGGGACCGGACCATCTACGACCCGTGGCATTATCTGCCGGTGTTGGCGACCAAGCCGG
>NZ_LSJO01000604.1:0-1357 GCF_001556735.1 Sphingomonas sp. CCH9-F2
GGTTCGACCAGCCGGTAGCGTTCCGCCTCCGCCATCCGCCCGGCGGCGGCGAGCCGGCGGTAACGCGCCTCCATCGCCTTGATCGCGGCGCGCGAATGGCCGGGCATGTCGAACGAGGGGACGACGGTGATCTGCCGCGCCTTTGCCGCCGCCAGGATCGCCAGATAGTCGCGCTCCGTCAGATAGCCGTTGGTCGGCGCCTCGCGCGCGGGATCGGCCCCCAGCTGCGGTTGCAGGCAGGTGCGGTCGTCGAGATCGAGGCAGCGGTAGGCGCCGACCTGCGTCAGTTCGGGCAGCGCCGCGATCTGCATCCGCCAGCCTTCGTCGTCGGCGAGGTGGAGGTGGAGCGTGTTGAGCTTGATCGCCGCCATCTGGTCGATGATGCGCAGGATCTCGTCACGGCTGTGGAAGTTACGCGCGATGTCGATGTGCAGCCCGCGATAGCCGAGCCGCGGTGCATCGGCGATCGTCAGCGGCTTCATCCGGCGGTCCTCATGCGCGGCCTGCTGCGCCAGCGACCGCAGCGCATAGGCCGCGCCTGCTGCGTCGTGCGCGGCGATGGCGATGCCGCGTGCGTCGACGGTCAGGCGATAGCCCTCCGCCGGCAGCGCCGCATCGCCGACCGCGATCGACAGCGGCACCGTGCCGCTTCCCACCCCGGCGCGGGCGAGACCGTCGAGCGCGGGGGCGATCGCGGCGCGCGCCACCCCGCGCAGCGCCACGCGCACCCCGCGCGTCAGGTCGAGCGGGGCGCCATCCGGGCGCTCGACATGGGTGGGTGCGGGCAGGATCGCAATATCGGGGCGCGCCGCTTCCCCCCGCGCGGCGTAGCGGGCGAAGGCGCGCGCGGGCGTCAGCCAGACGTTGCGGTCGACCGCATCGGCGGTCGCCAGCCGCGGCTCGTCGGTCATCGGCGCGACATAGGGCTGCGTTTCCAGCCCGGTCGCCGTATCGGTGCCGGGGCGCGTCGCCGCGATCACCACCGGCGCCAGCCCCGGCGCGGCGAGCGCGGCGTTGGGCATCACGAACGAGCGCGAGAAGAACGGCACCGTGGTGGTCAGGCGCAGCCGGTAATGCCGCCCTGGCGCCAGCGTGCGGCCCGGCTTCAGCGCGAACACCGTCACGTCGCCGTTGACGGTGCGGCTGGTGAAATCGTCGCTGTCGATCGCCATGACGCTGCCGATCAGGCTGGTGCGAATCTCCAGCCCGGCGGGCACCGCGACGCCGCCGGGGGTGTCGATGTCGATATCGGCGATCATGCAGCGCGGGGGCGGCGGGCTGGCGACGCCTGCCGGCACCGGCGCGGAGGCAGGGTCCGCGGCTGGCGGGGGGCACGTCGCCGGGCGATCGTCGACCA
>NZ_LSJO01000605.1:0-32013 GCF_001556735.1 Sphingomonas sp. CCH9-F2
GCGTCTTGTGTGGCCCATAGGCGCTGGGCGCATCTCGCCAGCGCAGCCCATTGCGGTTGACGAAGACGATGCCGCTCAGAACCCGTCGGTCGTCCACCCGCGGCCGGCCGTGGCTCTTGGGAAAGAACGGCCGCAGCCGCTCAATCTGCTCATCCGTCAGCCAAAACAGGCCTGTCCTGACTGACGGACGAACCGATGGGCGGCTGCAAGCAATTGCCGGATGGCACGATGCAGGCAGGGTGACCGGTCAGCGTGATGTCAATTTATCGACGCAAGGATACCTTTCTTCACACCAAAGGCCGCTGGCGGGATGTAGAACACTACGGCATTGGTTCGACAACTGGCGACATTTCGTGTATCCCGGCGCGATGAAGGATCGGCATGAAGCAGTTGTCGAAGAGGTCCTGCATTGCTCAGCCAGTGCCGCGCATTCGCTTGTTGCTGCCAGCTGGTGTCGTTCGGGCCTAAAGCACGGTCTCGACGCAGGAGCCGATCGGGTTCCAGATCTTGTATCTGCAAGTGACCTGATTCAGCGGCGGCAACGCTGTGAGTTGATGCTGGAGGTCGCGCGTCCCTTGGTCGACCAGCTGTTCCAGATCGTCTCTGCCACGGGTTGCGCCGTGATGCTGTCGGACAATGACGGTGTCGTTCTGGAAGCGCGTAGCCTCGCGGGTGACCGCGAGCTTTTCGATCGGATCGGCTTGACGCCCGGCGGAGTGTGGAGCGAAAGCCGGGAAGGCACGAACGGGATCGGCACCTGCCTGATCGAGGGTCGACCGGTCACGATCCATCGAGATGAACACTTCGCCAGCCGGAATACGGGCATAAGCTGCATGGATGCGCCGGTGCGCGATGCGACCGGCCAGCTTGTCGGCGCCTTGGATATCTCGAACTGCCGCTACGACCACAGCGCCGCGATGGGAATGCTCGTTCAGAAGATCGTGCAGGATGCCGCTCGCCGGATCGAGAGCGGCATCTTTCGCGCGCATTTCGCCTCGTACCGGATCATCGATGCCAATCTGCCAGGCGGCGATGCAGCCTTGCTGGCCGTTGATCGGGACGATCTGGTCATCGGCGCGACCTTCGCTGCAAGGCATCGGTTCAAACTGACCAACGCGTGTCTCGGGGGCCGCCGCACGGCTTCGAATATCCTCGGTGGCGAAGAAGCCACCTCGTTCGCTGACTCGGAACGGGCTTTCTTGCGCCGCGCGCTGGCGCGGGCAGACGGCAACGCCACCAAGGCGGCAAAGGAACTCGGCATCGGTCGAGCTACTCTCTATCGTCGAATGGAAAGGGTAGGTTTGCAGCGTCGCTGACATATCTGGTCTCCCCATTGTCTCGATAGCGAGACAATCGACCCATTCCATCAACCGGCAGTCCCTGTGCACCGCCGCCATCTCGCGGAACTATCGTCCTCGCGACCGGAAGGATCCGGCGGTTTCGAGAGGATGACGTGATGGACATGCAGACCAACCCCGCCACTTCGATGACGGTGCCGTTCGCGGAACGCTACGACAACTTCATCGGCGGAAAGTGGACCGCGCCCAAGGACGGGCGCTATTTCGACAACATCTCGTCGATTACCGGCAGATCCATTGGTCAGGTGGCACGCAGTCAGGCGGCCGATGTCGAAGCCGCGCTGGATGCGGCGCATGCGGCGAAGGAGGCCTGGGGCCGCACCAGCGTTAGCGAGCGAGCCTTGATCCTCAATCGGATCGCGGACCGGATGGAGGAAAATCTTCGCGAGCTCGCCATCGCGGAAACCTGGGACAACGGAAAACCGCTACGCGAGACAATGGCCGCGGACATTCCGCTGGCGATCGATCACTTCCGCTATTTCGCAGGCTGCATCCGCGCGCAGGAAGGCGGTATCTCGGAGATCGATCACGATACGGTCGCTTATCATTTCCATGAGCCACTGGGCGTGGTCGGCCAGATTATTCCGTGGAACTTCCCGATCCTGATGGCGGTGTGGAAACTCGCACCGGCACTGGCGGCAGGCAATTGCGTGGTATTGAAACCGGCCGAACAGACGCCGGCGTCGATCATGGTCCTGATGGAAATCATCGGCGACCTGCTGCCCGCCGGGGTGGTCAACGTGGTCAACGGCTTCGGCTTGGAAGCCGGCAAGCCGCTCGCCAGCAGCAACCGCATCGCGAAGATTGCCTTCACGGGCGAGACGACGACGGGTCGGCTCATCATGCAATATGCCAGCGAGAACCTGATCCCGGTGACGCTGGAGCTCGGCGGGAAAAGTCCGAACATCTTTTTCGAGGACGTATGTCGCGAGGACGACGATTATCTCGACAAGGCGATCGAGGGCCTAGTGATGTTCGCGCTCAACCAAGGCGAGGTATGCACCTGTCCAAGCCGGGCACTGGTGCATGAGAACATTTACGACCGCTTCATGGAACGCGCGATCCAGCGCGTTGAGGCGATCAAGGCAGGCAATCCGCTCGATCTGGAGACAATGATCGGCGCGCAGGCATCATCCGAACAGCAGCAGAAGATCCTATCCTACATCGATATCGGCAAACAGGAGGGCGCCGAACTGCTGACCGGCGGCGAGGCAGCCCGGTTCGAAGGCGATCTTGCAGGCGGCTACTATGTAAAACCCACCGTGTTCCGTGGCCATAACCGGATGCGGATTTTTCAGGAGGAAATCTTCGGACCGGTCCTGTCGGTCACCACCTTCAAGGACCAGGATGAGGCGCTGAACATCGCCAACGATACGCTTTATGGCCTGGGCGCGGGCGTGTGGAGCCGGGATGCGAACACCTGCTACCGCTTCGGCCGCGCGATCCGCGCGGGACGTGTGTGGACCAATTGCTACCATGCCTATCCCGCTCACGCGGCGTTCGGCGGCTACAAGCAATCCGGCATCGGGCGCGAAAACCACCGCATGATGCTCGACCACTATCAGCAGACCAAGAACATGCTGGTCAGTTACAGCCCGAAGAAGCTCGGCTTCTTCTGAGGCGAACAGCCCGGGCACGGCGACGCGGAGTTTCGCCCGCCGCCCGGCCTTCGAACGATAAAACTACAGGAGAGATGTCATGAGCAAGACCATGAAAGCCGCCGTCGTGCGCGCCTTTGGCGAGCCACTGCGGATCGAGGAAGTTCCGGTTCCCGAGGTCCAGCCCGGCATGATCCAGGTTGCCATTCAGGCCTCCGGTGTGTGTCACACCGACCTCCACGCCGCAGAAGGCGACTGGCCGGTAAAGCCCGAGCCGCCCTTTATCCCGGGCCACGAAGGCGTGGGCTTTGTCTCCGCTGTGGGCAAGGGCGTGACCCACGTGAAGGAAGGCGACCGGGTCGGCGTGCCTTGGCTCTACACCGCTTGCGGTCACTGCACGCACTGCCTCGGTGGATGGGAGACGCTGTGCGAAAGCCAGTTGAACACCGGCTATTCGGTCAATGGCGGGTTCGCCGACTACGTGCTGGCCGACCCCAATTATGTCGGCCACCTGCCGGACAATGTCGGCTTCAACGAAATCGCGCCGGTGTTGTGCGCGGGCGTGACGGTCTACAAGGGCCTGAAGATGACCGATACCCGGCCCGGCGATGCGGTCGTCATCTCCGGCATCGGCGGTCTCGGCCATATGGCGGTACAATATGCGGTGGCCATGGGGATGAAGGTGGTCGCCGTCGACGTCGACGACGCCAAACTCGACCTCGCCCGCAGGCTCGGTGCGGTGGAGACGGTCAACGCACGGACGGACAATGATCCCGCCACGACGGTAAGGCGATTGACCAGCGGAGGCGCGCGCGGCGCGCTGGTGACCGCGGTGAGCGAAAAGGCCTTTGAACAGGCGGTCGGCATGATCGGGCGCGGCGGCACCGTCGCGCTTAACGGCCTACCGCCGGGTGATTTCCCGCTCAACATCTTCGGCATGGTACTGAACGGTATTACCATACGCGGCTCCATCGTCGGCACCAGGCTGGACCTGCAGGAATCGCTCGAATTCGCTGGCGACGGCAAGGTAAAGGCGACGATCTCGACTGCCGGTCTCGAAGACATCAACTCGGTGTTCGACCGTATGCGGCAGGGCCAGATCGAAGGGCGGGTCGTCCTCGACCTGACCGTATAATGGCGAACGGTGACGAGCAGGACGAGGGAAAAATGGGGCGGGCCGCTTTGGTTCGCCGTGTGATTGCCACCGAGGCGGGAGCGGCGCTGCTGGCCGAAATCGTCGACCGTCACGGCCCGGTGCTGGTCCACCAGTCGGGCGGTTGCTGCGACGGTTCCAGCCCGATGGTTTATCCCCGCAGCGAGTTTTGCCTTGGCGGATCGGACGTGCTGCTCGGCACCATAGGCACCACGCCAGTCTATATCGGGGCGCAGCAATTCGCGGCATGGAAGCACACGCAGCTGATCCTCGACGTGGTGGAGGGACGGGGCGGGATGTTCAGCCTCGACAACGGAACGGGCCGACGCTTTCTCGTGCGAAGCCGTGTCTATGAGAAGGCCGAGATCACCATGTTGGCGGCAACCGACAGGCTTCACGCGATGCAAGCATCGGTGGAGCGCGATCCCGACGCCTTTTGGCTGGCCGAGGCATGCCGCCTGAACTGGAGCGTCTTCCCGACCAAAGCGGACGAGAGCAGCTTCGACAAAGCCGAGTTCGGCATTCGCTGGTTTGCCGACGGCGAACTGAATGTTTCGGTCAACTGCCTCGATCGCCATCTGGATGCCCGTGGCGACAACGCCGCCATCGTTTTCGAAGGGGACGAGCCGGGCGAGGGGCGAACCCTCACTTACCGCGAACTGCATACGGAAGTCTGTCGTTTCGCCAATGTGTTGAAGGGCCGCGGCGTCGCCAAGGGAGATCGGGTAGTCCTGTACATGCCGATGGTACCCGAAGCCGCGATCGCCATGCTTGCCTGCACACGAATCGGCGCGGTACATTCGGTGGTGTTCGGTGGCTTTTCACCCGATAGTCTGTCTGATCGTATTTCCGATTGCGGCGCCAAGCTCGTTATCACCGCCAATGAAGGCAGGCGCGGCGGCAGGTCGGTTCCCCTAAAGGCCAATGTCGACGCGGCCTGTGCAAAGGCGGGCGGGGTCGAAACGGTTATCGTCGTACAGCGGACGACGACCGAGGTCGATCTCAAGGAGGGCCGCGATTGGTGGTGGCACGACTTGAGCAAAGGGGTCGATGCCGATTGTCCGCCCGAGCCAATGAATGCGGAAGATCCGCTGTTCATTCTCTACACCAGCGGATCGACCGGCAAGCCCAAGGGCGTGCTGCACAGCACCGGCGGTTATCTCCTGTGGGTCACGCTCACCACGGATCTTCTATTCGGGTTAGCCGACGACGATCTATTCTGGTGCACGGCCGATGTCGGTTGGATCACGGGCCACAGCTATGTCGTTTACGGGCCGCTCGCGAACGGCGCCAGCACGGTAATGTTTGACGGCGTGCCGACCTATCCTGATGCCGGACGCCTATGGGAAACGTGCCAGCGTCTGGGCGTCACCGTGTTCTACACCGCGCCGACCGCGATCCGCGCGCTGATGCGCGAAGGAGAGGAGCCGGTGAAACAACACGATCTGTCCCGGCTGCGGCTGCTCGGCACCGTAGGCGAGCCGATCAATCCCGAGGCCTGGAACTGGTATCACCGCGTGATCGGCGGCGAGCGTTGCGACATCGTCGACACATGGTGGCAGACCGAAACTGGCGCGGCGCTGATCGCGCCCGTGAACGGCACGGCGGAGGCGAAGCCAGGATCGGCGACCAAGCCGCTGCCGGGTGTATTTCCGGAACTGGTCGATGCCGAAGGCCGCACACTGGCCGGCGCGGTGGAGGGCAATCTCGTCCTCACCCGTAGCTGGCCCGGTCAGATGCGCACGGTTTACGGCAATCACGAACGCTTCTTTCAGACCTATTTCAGCACCTACCCGGGCAGCTATTTCACCGGAGACGGCGCACGTCGCGATGCCGATGGCGATTACTGGATTACCGGCCGGGTGGATGATGTGATCAACGTATCGGGCCACCGCATGAGCACCGCCGAAGTCGAAAGCGCGCTGGTGGCGCATGAGCGTGTGGCGGAAGCGGCGGTGGTGGGCATGCCGCACGATATCAAGGGACAAGGCATTTACGCCTTCGTGACGCTCAACGCGGATCAGGAGGGCGACGAGGCCCTGCGTGCCGCGCTGTGCAAATGGGTGCGCAGCGAGATCGGTCCGATCGCCACGCCCGATGCGATCCAGTTTGCGCCCAGCCTACCCAAGACGCGCAGCGGCAAGATCATGCGCCGCATTCTGCGCAAGATTGCCGAAGGGAAACCGGGCGAAGTCGGAGACATGTCAACCTTGGCCGACCCTGCGGTGGTCGACGAACTCGTGGCCAACCGCATCAGCGCCTAGGGTCCGTGACGGGGACAGGAAAGCTTTCCGAAGTTAGGATCGTCTCCGGCACCGTCTCGTTTGGGAAGGCGCAGCGAGAAAGCTGGGCAGGATCGTTCTCTTGATGCGCCTAGGGGAGCTACTTTCTCGAAATCTGTTCCCGATTGAGTTTTCTCAAAACAGCCCGTCGTACATGGGAAAGCGGGAATATTTCTGCACGGCAAATGGCCGGTTTCGAAACGCCGAGACGATTTACTGAACGGCAGGATTTGGGCGGTTCCTGCCGTCGCCGTCAAACGCTGGTATGCCGGTCAGCGTCAGAGTGTCCGGCAGCGCACGGTTTTGACGGCTTGCCGGACAAGATCGGCGCGCAACGGGTTTACGGACACGTTCTGTTCGCTCCTAGCGTACGCAAAACTCACTTTCGTGTCGTGACCCCTTCCTGCTGGCGTGGTGGAATGGTGACGACAACGGCCACTTCCCCATCCTCCACCTCAGCAACTGCGACGCGATCATTTCCGAGGACATGCTAATTGTCATGGCCTGGCTCGCGCAGGAGCCTGCGATCTATCCCGATGCGTGGGGCTATCGTGACGCAATGGTCGACCTTGTCGGCCGATGGAGGCTGCGATGAGCGCACGGCCGTTACAACCATTATGGGCCTGCTTTCGTTTGCCCCGAACGCAATCATGGCGGCAGACCGTAGTGGGAGACTGGCATGAGCGATAATATACGGCTCGCGCTAATGCGGCAGGCGCTCGCGCTTTATGACGCGACCGACGACGGAGCGACCGTTGCCGCCTGTCATCTGCAGGCCGCGGTCGATGCGGAGCAGGGTCTGCGGCCTATGCAACCGGGCGAGGACATCGATCCTGAAATACCGGAGCAATTACGTAACTGGTTATCGTGAAGGGGAGGGGGAGCGAATTTCTGAGCGCGTGAGGCGCTCGGGAGATCGCTCATGCCCTACGATGTCGCCTTCCGCCACCAGCAGGCGCTCGACCCGAGCGCGCTGGTCACGATTGGAGCAAGCCTTCACGCCATCACCCGCGCGATCGACGACTGCCGCAACGCCGGCATCGCCTTCGAGACCGATCCCGCGGTCATCCTGCTCGCCCGCCATCTCGCAAGCGTCACCGCGCGGCAGTCCGAAGACGCGCTCCTCAAGCGGCGCTGCATGGACCGTATCGCCGAGCTGCGACAGCACCCGGCGCTGCTGACGCTCGCGGTGCGCGGCGTCGCGCACGATGCGGCCGCCAAGGATCGCTTCCACAGCGACGGACGCAAGGCGCTGCGCCGGCTCGCCGAAACGCTGGGGCTCGACCCCGCGCACTACGACCTTCGCTCGAACCGCAGCCACGCCTCCCGGTCCGGCGAGATCACCCTCCACGGCGAGGAGCTGTGGATGCAGCTATCGCTCCACGGCACCATGGCCGACCGCGAGGTCATCTACCGCCGCGTCAGCGGTCGTCACGATCACCTCGGGGAGCGCGACTGCTACGCC
Source organism: Sphingomonas sp. CCH9-F2 (assembly GCF_001556735.1). Lineage (NCBI taxonomy): Bacteria > Pseudomonadati > Pseudomonadota > Alphaproteobacteria > Sphingomonadales > Sphingomonadaceae > Sphingomonas > Sphingomonas sp. CCH9-F2. Next base: position 7,857 of record NZ_LSJO01000605.1, read on the forward strand.
TCGATCCGCGACCTGCTCGCGCCCGAGCGGTTCGCCGTGCGGCTGCGCAAGGAATTGCGGCTCACACCGCCGGTCGCCGAGCCGGTCAGCCTGTTCGGCTGATCGATCACCCGTCCACACACGCGAAAGGACCGCCATCATGGGCTGGCTAAGCATGCCGCTGTCGTCGATGTTCCCGCACACAGGCCCCAAAGCCTATCTCGACGCGCAATTCACCTACGACAACCGCGATGCCGACGGGAAGGGCAAGGCGCTGCGCGTCATCGCCTCTTCCTGCCTGCGCAACAAGGTCTGGTACGCGGCCGTGGTGCCGTCGACCGACGGCACCGACGAACCCGCCTTCGCGGCCGTCTGCCTGGTCAGCTGGAATCCGCGGGCCAAGGACGGATTCGTGTTCGCCTACAAGGATATGACCGAACACGCCGGGCCTTGCGAGGCCGAATGCCCCGAGCGCATCCTCTCGCTGCTCGGCGATACCGACGATCCCGGTGCGCTCGACTGGCGCCGACGCTGCCTCGAGCGGCTCGCGACCCCGGTACGCCCGCTCGAACACGGCATGCACATCCGCTTGCCGAGCAAGGTCACCTTCGTTGACGGCTATGAGGGAGACGAGTTCATCGTCCACAAGCGCGGCCGCAAGATCTCGCTCGCGATCCCCGGCAACAGCTACCCGAAATATCGGATCGGTAACCTTCGCAAATGGGCGTGGACACTCGTGCCGCCCAAGCCCGAAACTCGCGTCCACAAGACGGTGTTCGGTTGATCGCCGACATCCCCCACGTCAGGATCATCGCCATGTCCGCCCCGTATCCGCCCGTCACACCCAGCCCGAAGCGGTCGCAGCTCTGCAGCCGAGCCCATGCCCAGCGCGTCGCCATGCGGATGTTCGATGCCGGCGCACGCCAGGTCTCGATCGTGCGCACCGGCGATCCGCTGCAACCCTTCCGCGTCCTCCCGGTCATCGTCGACGGGCCGAACGTCGAAGTCGAATTGCGCTACGCATGAGGGGCGCCCTGCTCCTCGGCATCGCCGCGCTCGCCGCCTGCGGGGCAGGGGAACCCCAAGGCCGCGACGGGGCGACGATCACCGGCGAGGGGCGGGCGATCGACGGCGACACGGTCTCGGTCGATTTCCGCCTGTCGGGGGCCGACGCCTTCGAGCGCAAGCAGATGTGCTCGAAGGACGGTGCCTGCTATCCGTGCGGCAAGTTCGCGCAGGATTCCGCCTCGCGTATCCTCAAGAGCAGTGTCGCCACGATCCGCATGACCGGCGCGAGCAGCTACGGCCGTCCGATCGCCATCGTCACGGTCGACGGCTACGACCTGGGCGAGCAACTGATCCTGCAGGGTCTGGCGGTGCCGGCGACGCAATATCTGCGCGGCGATCCGCAGCGCGCCGCGCGCTATGTCGCTGCGGCCGAACAGGCGCGATCAGCGGGCCGCGGCGCCTATGCGGGAGAATTCATCGATCCGGCGCGCTGGCGGCGCGGGGAACGGCTCGCGTGCGAGGCGCGTTACTGATATCCCCCCCTGGAAGAGGCGGTCCGGCATGCTCCCTTGCCGAACCGCCTTTTCTTTTTGTCGTCAGCCCTTGAGCTTCGGACCGGGGCCACGATCGTCGGAATCGTAATCGGGTCCCGGGTCATGCGACCAGGACGCGCCGATCGCGAACGCGGGGTCGAAGCGGCCCAACGGACCATCCGGCTCGGCCGCGACATACGGATTGACCAGCGGCTTCACCGGCAGCTTGTTGCGATAGATGTGCCCGGCGATGCGACCGCGCGCCTCCAGCAGCTTCTCCAGCCAGACGAGATCGTCGAGCATGGTCACGACGCCCTTGCCGGCGACGCAATAATAGAGGCACCGCTGGAAATCGTCGCACGCGGTGCTGAGGATCGTGGTCAGCTTGACCTTGCCCTCGTTCTCGCCCTCGTGGATCCATTCGAGCGATTCCCGCAACTCGCGCGCCGAGAGATACGCATCCTCCGGATTGCTGCCGATGCACGCCCCCGCGAGCATGCGCCGGGTAACGCGAATATCCAGATCGACCGACAATTCGGTGAGCACCGCATCGAGGTCGAACTCTCCGATAAATTCCGAACGCTTCATGGCCAGCTCCTTTGTTCATTGAACGTAACGTGAACAAAGGCGACAAGGCAAGCATTATGGAGTAGCTTCACCACCATGTGGCTCGTCCCACGCGATACCCGGGGTCTTACCCTGCGCTCGCCCGTACCCGACGTGGTGCGCGAGGCGCTGGTGCGCTGGTACACAGGCGAAGGCGAGGACAGCGATCACCGCGCCTCGGTCATCATGGTGGTCAAGGCACGCGATCATCACCAGTGGATAGCCTGCGACTGCCTGGGGGAGGGGACGGACCCGCCGCTACTCTCGCCGGCCTATCTCTCCGAAGCCGAAACCTATTACCTGCGCCGGCTCACCAGCATCCGCCAGCGTCGCCCCGAACATGACGTCGACTGCCCGTTCTTCCGGGAGCAGGCGCCGCCCCGCATCCGCGAGAAGGCGACCACCACCCCGCGCACGATCAACGAGCCCGACGGGCTGTTCTCGGCGCACCGGCTCGCCCCCGAGAAGCTGGCGCAGCTCCCTGATGACAGCGAACCCGACGATCGCACCCGCGGCGTCGCGATCCCGCGCCTCGCGCGCCTGCTGTGGCAGTTGATGGAAATGGCGCAGGTCAACGTCGTCGAACCACTCGAGGTCGGCGAGCCGCGCACGACATCGATGGCGAGCGAGTTCGCGGCGATGCGCGCCGCGGCCGAGCGGGTCCAGATCGCACCGGGCATCCCGCTCGCGCGCCATCTCTACACCCATATCGACCCCTATGAACGCGGCGTCGTGTTCGCGAAACTGCGCGAGGCGGCGAAGAAATGGCCGAGCGAGCACGCCCCGCAGGCCTTCCTCCTCCTGTATGCGATCGACGTCTCCGGCTCGACCATCACGCTTGCCGAAGGGCGCGAGCTGATCGTCAAGAACCGCATCCGCCACATCGGCGTCCACCAGCGCCACATCGGACCGCCGTATCTGGTCCTGGCCGTCGTCGGCGAGCACAACCCGCGCGAGGGCTATGCGTGCCTGCGCGCCTATGCGCAGCCGATCGCGCGCCCCGCCAATTTCGTCGCGATCCACAATCTCGCCGAACGCAAGACGATCGTCGGCCTGCTCGATCTCCAGTACCGGCTTCGCCGGCGCGGCATCGGCGTCGGGTTCAAGCGGCTCCTGTTCGATATCGCGACGTCGATCGGCGAGATGCGTCCAGACCTCCTTCTCGACCTGCGTGATTTCACCACCGGCGAGGTGATCGAGGCGGCGCTCGAGGTCGTCACCGGCGACGACGCCGATGCGCTCGGGCTGAAGCTGCGCCAGGTCGAGAAACTTCGCGAGATCGCCCCCGTCGTGACGATCCATGCCGAGGATCTCGAAGGCGACAGTCTCGAAACCGCCGTGCTTGACCAGCTGCACATCGGATGACGTCGTTGGCAGGAATTTAATCCAGGGCCACCATTCTCGCATCATGGCATCGACCACCCAAGCCAGAAACCAGCGGCGGATCCTGCGCTGGGCGCAGTCGTCGCTGTGCGCCGGATGCGGGATGCCCCTGCCGAGCCCGCGGCGCCTCGCCCGCCATCATCCCGATTACCCGACGTTCGACCATGTCACGCTGCGCAGCGCGGGTGGACGGCGATCGCTGTCGAACGGCCTGCTGAAGCATCTGCGCTGCAATCAGGCGCGCGGCGCGAGGCCGTCCACGGGGTGCGATGCGATCTGGATGACCGTGGTCGCGGCACGGCTAGCCGAGCGCCCGCGCAGCCTCAAGTCGATCTTCAAAGGTGGCGCTCGAAATCCCGGATTCCCGGCGCGCAAGGAAAAGGCCGCCCCGGTTGCCCGAAGCGGCCCGATCGTGTCATCGAAGGTCGGGGGGGTCAGATATCGTCGCCGAGCGCGCCCTTGACCGATCCCTTGACGTCCTGACCGGCGCCCTTGACCTTCTGCGCCTTGCCCTCGGCTTCGAGACTGGCGTTATCGGTCGCCTTGCCGATGCTTTCCTTGACGTTGCCGGCCAGCTTGTTGCCTGCCGCCTTCAGCTTGTCGGTTGCTTCACCCATGATCGATCTCCTGTCGTGAAATATCAGGACTGAGAACACTTTGCGCGTGAGCGCGATCCGTGCGGCCAGTCACGGCTGCACCATGAACGACCCTGCCTGCCGCCATCATCCCGGTCTGCCGAGGGGGAGGAGAGAGAGAGGGAATCTGTCGAATCCATTGAGGGAGACGACAGATGACCCGGTTCCAGCCCAGCCCACGCCCTGAGACGACACCCTGGGACGCACCCGACCGCGCTGACCAGGTCCTGCCCGGCATCTGGCGCGTATCGACACCCAGTCATGGCGGATATGTCCTGTCGGACGAACGCCAGGCCGCGATGCCCGAGGCGCTGCGCCGCGACGATCCTTACTATGAGGAAGACGTCGATTACGCGCTGGTGCTCTACGCCTTCGGCAGCGAGTTTCGCCGCCTGCCCATTCCGGGCATCGCCCTGCAGGTCGAGAACGCGCGCCGTTCGGTGCGCTGCTGGCATCCCGACCGCTGGACCGCGCTGACCGGCGAGGAAGTGTCGATCCACGACAGCCACGTCGTCCGCCGCCGCGCCGCCTATCAGGTGATCATCGGCCAGTACGAGAGCGTCTCGGCGTCGGGTTCCTGGGCGGACTGGGTGCCCGAGGGCAAGGTCGGCTGCGTCTTCCGCCGTGTCGTCAGCGTCGATGCGCTCGGCTTCGCGCGCCACGAGGGCGCGCCGATCCACGGTCTCGTCGACAAGGACCGTTACGAACGCCGCCAGATGCCCGAGACGTTCGAGAGCCTCGACGCGGTCCGCGTCGAAAGCACCGCCCCGATCTCCAAACAGGTCGACGCGAGCGCGCTCGCGCACCTCCTCCCCAGCGCCTGAAAGGACCGCCACGATGAGCGTCTATCTCTATCTGTTCCACGGCCGCGCCACGCCCGACGAGGACGTCGAAGACTGGGGCTGCGAAGGCCCCGCGATCGGACCGCTCGACTATGTCCACACCACCTATGGCAGCGAGGTGAAGATCCGCGGCGCGAAGGCGGTCCTGGAAAAGTTCTTCCCGAATTCGGAAATTCATTTCCACGACGGCTACGGCGAACACGCCATTCAGCTCGCCGGCGACTGCTTGCCCTACGACGGCAAATTCTACGGTGACTGGTCGATCTGCACCGGGGATCGCTTGTGCTCGCCTGCCGCCTCCCGGGTCAAGCCGGTGTGCGACGACTGCGGCAGCGACAACGTCACCAAGGACGCCGTCGCGGCCTGGGATGAGCCCGAACAGGCCTGGGTGCTGCTCAGCACCTACGATTCCACCACCTGCCAGGACTGCGAGCGCGAAAGCGACGACATGCTCGAATGGCGGACGCTCGATGGTGCGCCCGCTCCCGATCCCGACGCTCCCGCCATCCCAGCCAACGATCCGGCGCCCCCTGATGCCGACGCCGCCTGACCCGGAGGACCACGCCATGACCTGTGTCACCCCGATTCGCGCGCCCGAGGCCGCGGACAATCGCGTACCGCTCGGCCATCATTCGACCGGCACGCTCAGCCTCGACCTCGATCGCCTGCTTGCCGGACGCCTGCTCATCCAGGGCAGCTCCGGGGCGGGCAAGAGCAGGACCTTGCGCCGGATCATCGAGGAGGCGTTCGACTATACGACGCTTGCGATCGTCGACCCCGAGGGGGAATTCGAGAACCTCGCCCGCCATATCGGCGCGACCACGATCCGCGCGGTCGAACTCACCGCCGACGGGCTGACGGCCGCGGCGACGCGCAGCCGGCGACATCGGCTGTCGATGCACATCGACCTCACCGACCTCGATCCCGACCAGCGGATCATCAAGGCAGCCGCGTTCTTTGCCGGCCTGGTCGGCGCACCGCGCGAGGACTGGGCGCATACCATGCTGGTGTGCATCGACGAGGGCCATCTGCTCGCACCGCATGTCGCCGGTTCCGCGCTCGATGCCGATGCCCGCCGGCTCGGCGTCGCCACCCTGACCGACCTGTGCGCGCGCGGCCGCAAGCGCGGTCTCGCCCCCGTCATCGCCACCCAGCGCCTCGCGAAGCTCTCCACCTCGGTCGTGTCCGAGCTGCAGAACGTGCTGGTCGGGCTCAACGTCTTCGACCGCGACATCGCGCGCGCGGCCGACCTGCTCGGCTTTCCCGCGCGTGACGCCGACCTGCTGCGCAACCTCGCCCCCGGCGATTTCTTCGCGATGGGTCCGGCGCTGTCGGCAACCCCGGTGCTGGCGCATATCGATCCCACCATCACCGAACATCTCGGCAAGACCCCGGAACTGCGTGCCGCCGCGTCCGTCGATGCCGACGAGGCGGCGAAGCTGCTCGATCTCGCGGGCCTGGCCGAGGTCGCGGACCACGGCCCCGCCATCGCCCTCAAGGGCACGCGCGCGCTCGACGCGTTCCTGCTCGATCCCGCTGCGACCGACGCGGCCGCGATCATGGACGCGCTGAAGCGCATCTCCCCCAACGCCAGCACCGCGCGCGACCTCGCACGGCACCTGTCGCTCGACGCCGAGCGCACCGACCGCGCGCTCAACCTCCTGTCGGCGATCGCCGCGGTCGACACCATGCCCAAGGGCGACGACCGCATCGCCCGCCTGCATGCACGGCTGCGCGCGCGGCTGAGCGACGTCGCCGTGGTGTCGCTGTGACCGACCTCGCGCCCGATATCGTCGAGCTGGTCGCGTGTCCGAAGCTGCCCGAGCCGTGCGGGCGCCTGCGCGAGATGCCGTTCCGGCACGATGCCTGGACCCCCGACGAGATCGCCACGGTCGAACGCATGTTCTGCGACGACGCTGCGATCGACGACATCGTCGCCGCGCTCGGTCGCGGCCGCGCCGGCGTGCGCGACAAGATCGCCAAACTGGGCCTGCGCCGCAATTCGTCGCGTCCGTGGTCGACCGACGAAGACGCATGGCTCACCCGCGAATATGGCCTTCGCCCCACGGCCGATCTCGCTGGAGATCTCGGCCGCGCCTGCACCAGCGTCTATGCCCGCGCGGGCGTGCTCGGGCTGACCGAAGGAAATCCTCCAAAATGGAGCGACTGGGAGGATGCCCAGCTGCGCGCCGGCTACGCGCAGGCGATCCCGATCGCACAGATCGCCACGCTGATCGGACGCCCGCTGTCCGGCACCGCGACCCGTGCCAACGCGCTCGGTTTGCGCCATCCCAACAAGCCCGCTGACTGGACCGAGGCCGAGGCGACGCGGGCGCTGACGCTGGCCGGGGAGGGGCTTCGTTATATCGCGATCATCGACATTCTCGCCACAGAGGGCTTTCCGCGCAGGACCAAGGCTGGCTTCGGGCCGCACCTGCGCAAGCTCGGCTATGGCCGGGGATGGGGCCGCAACTGGACCCCTGACGAAGACACACTGCTCATCCGCGCCTATGCCGACGGGGCAAGCCTGACCCCGCTCACGACCAGGCTCGGCCGCACGAAATGCTCTATCCGCTGGCGCGCCGACTATCTCGGGTTGCGCGGCACACATGCCAACCGCGACGGGTTCCGGGGCGGGCCGGTGTGGAGCGACAATGATCTGGAAAGGCTGCGCGACCTTTACGGCACGATGCCGATGGACGCCCTGGCGACGAAGATGGGTCGCACCAAGGCTTCGCTGTTCACGCGCGCGAACATCCTCGGCCTTGTCCACGGCTATCACCGGAAATGGACCGAAGAGGAGATCCGGGCGCTGCGCATCGCGCACGACTTCGGCGTCGCGCTGCCTGATGTTGCGGCAGCGATCGGCCGCAAATATCCAGCGGTCCACAAATATGCCGAAAAGCACGAGCTTCGCTTCTCGCGTCGCCCGCGCCGCGCAGCCCCCTGGACGCTCGCCGAAATTATCGCGCTCGATCCTTCGGGAACGGGCGTCACCGACCATGTTGCCATCCCCGGCACAATCGATGAGGAAAAGCCATGACGCCGCTTCGCCTCGCCCGCGATATCGCAACCGGCGCGCCGATCGACCGCGACACCCGGCGTGCCCGCCTCCTCGCGGCGCGGCGCTATGCGATCAACTCGGTCCCGCGTCGCGGTATCCTCAGCGGTCACTGGGACGCGGGCACCGTGGTCGGCGCGTTCCGCGACGGCAAGGCAGGCTGACCAGGGCTCGGCCCGATGCGCCGATGAAGGAGAGAGGGAGCGGGGAGGGAAGGCGTGACGGACGCCTGAGCCCTTTTCCAGGAGCGCACTCCCATGATTCCCGCCACCATCGCGACCGCGGTCGCCCCCGAGACGATCGCCAAGGTCACGCGCCTGTTCAACAATACCGCGTTCGACGTCATCTGCGAACTCCTCCAGAACGCGCGCCGCGCCGGTGCGACCGGCGTCGCGCTCGCGCTGAACGGCGCCGGCGCCGAGCACTTCCTGCACATCACCGATGACGGCCACGGCATCGCCGATCCGGTGAGCATCGTCACGCTCGGCCGCTCGGGCTGGTCCGACGAGACGCGCCGCGCCGAAGATCCCGCCGGCATGGGCGTGTTCAGCCTCGCAGGCCGCGACGTCATCATCCGCTCCTTCTCGAAACCCGACCGCCAGGGCTGGATGGCGCATATCCCGGCCTCGGCGTGGGAGACGAGCCGCCCGATCGCGATCGAACCCGATCCGATCATGCGCGGCACCGCGATCACCGTGCGCGTGCCCGACGAGTGGCTGAAGACGCTCGAGCGCGACGTGGCCCGCGCCGCCAAACATTATCCGGTTCCCGTGACCTGGAACGGCGCGGTCCTTCCGCAGGAGGACTGGCTGAAGGACGCGGTCCATGTCGAGGAATGGTACGGCGTGCGCATCGGCGTGTTCCAGAAACACCCCTCGCATTATTCCTCGCGCGACGGACGCCTCAACTTCCACGGGCTGACCATCCCGTGCGACCTGCCGTATGTTCAGGAAGTCGACCGGGGCGGCCACTGGATCGCGCGGGTCGACATCTTCGACGCGCCGCAAATCCAGCTCGTCCTCCCGGCGCGCAAGGAAGTGGTCGAGAACACCGGCATCGCCGCCCTGCGCGATGCGGTCCGGCTCGCGATCTACCGCGCGATCGAGGCCGCGGGGACGCACCGGCTGTCGGCGCATGACTGGCGCGAGGCGCGCTCGCTCGGTATCGCACTACCCGAAGCCGAGCCCTATCTGTTCGCATGGACCGCCTATGCGGCCGACAGCTCGCGCAACTACGAGAGCGGCGCACGCGTGACCGACACCGGCATGGTGCTGATGCCCGACTTCGATGCGCTGATCGGCCAACCCGCGCAGGCGGCGATCGCGAAGCATAATCCGTTCGGTGGTCCGCTGGTCGAGGCCCAGGACGCGTTCAAGGGCTATGGCTGGTACGATATCCTCGCCCGTGTCGAGGATATGCGGTTCCGCGTCACCCAGGGCGACCGCACCTTCATCGTCTCCGACAGCCGCGAAGCCCCCGCCGAGGCGGAAAACGGTTGGGTCGAGGCTATCACGCTCGAGGCGACGATGAGCCACGCCGGCGCATTCATCGAGGTATCGACCGACGCGGATGTCGCCTTCGCACCCGACCAATGGTCGTGCAACTCGGTCGACGAGACGTCCGTCTTCGTCCGCCGGGGCAGCGAAATCACCGCGCTCGGCGTCGCCGACATCCTCGAAAGCGCGATCTTCTATGCCAGCGACGACAGCGATGCCGACAGCTACGATACGCAGCTCGAGCGCTTCCAGGCCGATGCCGCCGAACGAATCATCGGCCTGCTCGAAGGCGACGATGCCGCGCTTGAGAACCGCATTCGCGACAAGCTGGCGGGGCATTATTTCCTCGTCCCCGAGGACCGGACGGTCACCGTCGTCATCAATCGCGACCGGCTCGACGTGACGATCACGCCCCGCGCGGTTCCCGCCGCGCCCAAGGCCGCGGCGGAGGACGCGTGACATGGCGCGCTACAACCACGCCTACACGCTCGCCTTCAGCCTCGTCTCGAACGACGACAAGGGCCACGACGTCGATGCGCGCCAGCTGAAGGCGGCGCTGCTCGCACGGATCGAGAATCTCGACGAGGAGGGTAGCTGGATCGAGTCTGCCGGTGCGCCCTATGACACCTATCTAGAACCGGAGGAGGCGCCATGACCGGCGCGCCAGTTCCGGTCGTGCCGCTGGCGCCGCCGCCACCAGTGGTGCTGGCCTACGGCATCGGCGTCGACAGCACCGCGCTGCTGATCGAGAAGCACGCGCGCGGCGAAGCGCCTGACCTCGTGCTGACCGCCGATACCTCGGTCGAGAAACCGGCGACCTACGAATATCTCGACGTGATCCGGCCCTGGATGCGCGACCGCGGTATCCGTTTCGAGCTGGTCAGCTATGTCCCGAAGCGATTCAAGCACTGGCCGCCCTATTACGGCATCCTCGAGATGTGCCTGACCAATGCCACGCTGCCGAGCAAGTCGCTCGGCGGGTCGAGTTGCAGCCTCAAATACAAGAAGGCGCCGCAGGACAAATTCCTGTCGACCTGGCAACCAGCGGTCGACGCTTGGGCGCGCGGGCAGCGCGTCGTTCGCCTGATCGGCTATGACGCCGGACCGCGCGACACCGCGCGCGCCAACCATGCGCTGTCGATCGACGATCCGCTGTACGACTGCGAGTACCCCTTGCGCGAATGGCGATGGGACCGGCCCGACTGCGTCGCCCGCATCCAGGCCGAGGGTCTGCCGGTGCCACCCAAATCGGCGTGCTGGCTGTGCATCGCCAACCATCCGAGCGAAATCCGCGGCCTCCCGCAATGGTGCCTGCGACTCATCGTGCTGGTCGAGGCACGCGCCGCCCCGCGACTGCACACGGTCGAGGGCCTGTGGCGCAGATCGACCCGCGCGCGCCCGGGATCGATGACCGCCTTCATCCGCGACGAGCACCTCCTGCCGGCTGACGAGATCGACCGGATCATCCGCGATGCGCCGCTCGACCTCATCCGGTTCCAGGATGTCGCGGCCGTCATCCCGCTCGGCGAGCGCCCGACGATGGGCGACTGGCTCGACCGCTTCCATGCGGCCTTTCCCGAACGAGGCCGGGGACGAAGCGACGCGCTCGCCGCCTGAAGTCCCCGCCACCATCGCTATCGACCAAACGGAGGATCATCACATGATTTCGACCGCCACCGAAACGCGCCTCGAAGCCGTGGCCAGGCTCAACGACCGTTGCCGCCAGGGGTTCGACCGCACCGCGAAGATCGTCATGACGCGCGCGTGCCTCGGCGCGCTGTCGAACGGCACGCTCGCCTCGGAAGCCGTCGCCCAGGCGCATGTCCTGCAGGCGCTGCGCCGCTACACTTTCCCCGCCGACTGTCCCGAGCGCGATCGCGGCCAGTTCGAGCTGTCAGGCGAGACGATACACTTCCGTATCGATTATTATGACGTGGCGCTGGAATGGGGATCGGAAGACCCCGCCGACGCCAGCATCACGCGCCGTGTTCTCACGCTCATGCTGCGCGAGGATCTGTGATGCGTATTGTCGGAATGGCCGACAGCTATCAGCTAGCTGGCCGCTAGACGATGACGATCGAGATCATCCTCGGCCTGCCGCATCTCGCAAACGGGCCTATCCTTCAGCGCGCGGTCGCGCTGCAAGCACCGGTGCTGATCTCGGCCAATTGTCTGTCGCGCTGGCGCAAGGCCGATGGCTGGCGCGAGTGGTCGGGATGGCGCACCGGAACGCTCGCCAACGCGCGACCGCTCGCCAGCGTCGACCTCGATTCCGCCGGTTACACCATGATGGTCCGCTATGGCGGGCTTCCCTGGAGCATCGCCGATTACATGGCGCTCGCCGCGTCATGGCCGTTCCGACGCATCTCGTCGGTCGATTACTGCTGCGAAGAGGGCGTTGCCCACGACCGCGAGGAAGTGCTCGACCGCATCGCGCGCACCACCGCCACCAACCGAGAATGCTTTGCCCGCGCCGACGACTTGGCCATCCGCGACCGGCTGATGCCCGTGCTGCAGGGCCGCGTGCCCGACGACTACGTCCGTTCACTCGACGCGATCGGCGGTCTGATCCTGCCCGGCACCGTCGTCGGCATCGGCAGCATGTGCCGGCGACCGATCCACGGTCCCGAAGGGCTGATCGCCGTCGTCGAGCGGCTGACCCGCATCCTGCCGATCGGCGTCAAGGCGCACCTCTTCGGGGTGAAAGGCGATGCCCTGCCGTACCTCACGCCGTTCGCACGCTGGATCGCCTCGATAGACAGCCAGGGATGGGGCGTAGGCGTGCGACAGCACGCGCTCAGGCATCGCATCGCCAAGACCGACGCGCTCGGCGCCGACTTCATGGAACGCTGGTATCGCACGCAATGCGCGCGAACGCTCGAAACACCGCGACACCTGCCCGAGGCCGCGGCGTCTGCTCCACCGCCACCAACCGCCGACCCCTGGGAACGCGCGATCGCGCAGGCTCGCGCCGAGATCCGCGCCCTGATCGAGAGCGGCGATCTCGATCACGATGAGATCACCACCGGATGGATCGAGACCTGGGCGGCCGAGATCTACGCCGACGCGGCCTGACGGAGGTAACCATGCTCACCGACCGCTCCCAGCGCTGGCGCGACCGGCGCAGCTTGTTCGTTGCCGGCGACAGCGTGATCGACCCGCGCCGCTACGCCGTCGATGTCGTCGCCCATGATACTGCCCGCGCATTCCTCGCCGACCATCATTACCTCCCGCGCTATCCCGCCGCCCAGCTCGCCTGCGGGCTGTTCGGTCCGGGCGACCCGGGCAGATCCACGTTGGTCGGTCTCATCGTGTTCGGCGTGCCGGCGACCGGCGCGGTCATCACCCGGCACACCGGCTATGCCGATCCCGCTCGGGGCTGCGTACTGCAACGGCTCATCTGCCTGCCCTCGGTCGCCGCGAACGGCGAAAGCTTCTTCACGTCGCGCGCCTTCCGCCTCCTGCGCCTCGCCAAGCCCCGGATCGACGCTGTCGTCAGCTTCTCCGATCCCGCCTTCGGCCATTGCGGCGTCGTCTATGCCGCGCTGTCGGGCGCCTATCGCGGCCGCACGAGGCCGCGGACGGTGCTGCGCATCGCCGGCGAGACGATCTCGGAGAGAACGCTGTCGAAGATCCGCAACCTCGAATCCGGCCATGCCGGGGCGATCGACCAGCTGGTGCGGCTCGGTGCGCCGAGGCCGGAGGCGCACGAACACCCCGCCGACTGGCTCGCGCGGCTCCGTGCCGACAATCTGCTCCGCCCGCACCGGCAAAGCCCGCTATTCACCTATTGCTTCGAGCTGACGCGCGACGCCCGGCGCACCGCGCGCGATCTGCCCCGGCTTGCCTATCCGCGCCGGAGCGACGCGATCCGCGAAATCCTCGCGGCATGATCCCCGCGCCAGCGGCGCGAGGGAAGGGGAGCGGGAGCGGGCGGCATGTCACCGACATGCCGGAAGGAGCACCGCCCGTGGATATCCATCTCGCCATCGCCAGCGTCCAGGCCGACGCTGCCCGCATCGCGCGCTACACCGATCGACGCGACCGTTTCCTCGATGCGCTGGACTGGTCCGCGCTCGACGAACAGACCGCGCGCGAGGCCGCGATGCTCGACGATCTGCTCGCCGGCGATCTCGCCGACGCCGCGCTCTACATCCTCTGGCTGGAAGAACGCCTCGCCAGCGGCGAAACCGATGTTCCAGGCGTTCTTCGCTTCTACCCGCACCCGCGCCCCTGGCACGGCGAGTGGATCTCGCTGCACTGACCCTGAAAGGATCGCCATGAGCCGCCACCAGTTTCCCGGTATCGAACCCGGCACCAGCGTCAGCATCGGGTGGGACCGCCCGCTTGGCACCTTCTTCGTCCAGGTGCTGCGCCCGCACCCGCATCTCACGGGTGAGGACGAAACCGTCGCATGGCATGGCGCGCACCCCGGCGAGCTGACCACAGCGGCCGCCGCGGTCACCATCGCCTCACGCTGGGCCGATCTTCCCGCCGATCTCGCGATCACGCTCGAGACCGACCGGCTGATGACCCTCGGCCAGTCCGATGGCGAGGCGCAGATCGCCATCAAGCGCCGCTTCTTCGGCGACTGAGTACCCGACAAGAAAGGGGAGGGGGATGGGGCGCGTCGATCAATGACGATCGACGGAGAGCCCCATGCCATATTTTATCGATCTCGGTGCCGGTCCCGCCGAGGAGGATTGCGCGCAACTCGGCCAGTCGCCCAACTTCGACAGCCTCAACCGCCTCGAAATCGCGGTCTACAAGTCCGCGCTGATCGCACGCTACGGCCCGCCGCCCCCGGGATGCCGCCTCGCCGGCCTGTCCAACCGACACGATTTCGGTCGCTATGTCGAACTCGTCCTCCATATCGAGAACGAGCTCGACGAGGCCGTCGCCGACTATGCGACACGCGTCGAGGAGGGACTCGCCACCTGGCGCGAGGCGGGCTTCACCGCGCCGGTCGAGTATAACGGCGAGACGCCCACCATCGTCCATGCCGATCCGGCCGATGCCGTCATCAGCGCGCTGCTGATTACCCGGCCCGGGCCGAACGGTCTTTTCCCGATCCCGGATTTCGCGGTCCTGCACGGCAATCTCACGCAGGCTTACCCCGCCGAGGCCGCGGCCGCCAACGCGCGTCTCGCCGAGGCCGCGGACGCCTGAGCGCGACCGCACAGAGCGATTTCCCATCATTTCGGAGCATTCCCATGGCGAACACCTACACCAAGGCCGCGTTCACGCTGACCATGAGCCACGCCGACGCGGCGTTGCTAACCATTGCCGAACAGGCAGTCGATATCCTCGACACCAACGGCGACGATGCCGACCTCGCCCACGAATATGACGCGCTCGATCCCGCGTTTCACGCCGTGTTCCCGGCGAAGGGGCCGATGAAGTTCGAAAGCTTCCTCGAGATATTCGACGATTGGCATTTCCCTTATCTCGACTGCGCGATCGACATCGACTGGAAAGGCGAAGACGGGAACGCGCGCGTATTCTTCAGCGGCGATCAATTCGGCGTCGAACAGGTCGCCCAGCTCATCTTCCGCGCTTGCAAGTCCGCGCTCCCCTGCGGGTTCGCATGGATCTCCGACTGCGACCGGCTGCGCCCCGGCGAGTTCGGAAGCGGCTGCGTCATCATTACCGACGCGGGGCTGACGTTCCACAGCACCCAGGACATCCTCGATCGCGCCGCGCGCAGCGCCGCAGCCGATCCCGACACCCATGGTCACGAGGGTCGCTTCGGTTTCGTGCTCGCCTCGCGCGACCAGGACGGCCACGCCGTCTTCTGGAACAACGACGACGGCTTCGGGGCACTCGCCAGCGCGACCGTGTTCTCGAAAGCCGAGGCCCGCGCACACGATCCGGTCATCGCCAACGACGAACCCGAGTGGCTGGCGCTGCCAGCGCCGCTCGCGGCCTGAACGGCCATGTTCATCGACATCGGACGCGGCCTGGTCGCCGGCCTTCCGGCCCTCGCCCTGCCGCCCGCCATCCTCGACGCGGTCGAACGCGGCGCATGGATCGTCTTCAACCTCTCGGGCGGCAAGGACAGCTCGGCCGCGATGTTCGCGGTCAACCTGATCCTCGATGCGCTCGGCCATCCGCGCGAGCGGCGTATCGCCATTCACGCCGACCTCGGCCGTGCCGAATGGGACGAAACGCCCGCGACGGTCGAGGATCTCGCGGCCCACGCCGGCGTCCCGCTGACGATCGTCCGGCGCAACGCCGGCGACCTGTTCGACCGCTGGGCCACGCGCTTTGCCAACGGCAAGGCGCGCTACGAGGCACTCGAAACCTATAATCTGATCGGTCCCTGGTCATCCTCGGCGCTGCGCTTCTGCACCTCAGAGATGAAGGCCCATGTCATCGGGCCGCACCTCGCCAGACTGCTGCGCGGCCAGACTATCATCAACGTGCTGGGACTGCGCCGCGACGAGAGCATCGCTCGGTCACGCACACCCGAATGGAAAGCAGACGCGCGCTACGCCGCTGCCGGCAATCCGCACGGCACCGCGATGATGCTGTGGAACCCGATCGCGCACTGGACGACACCACAGGTCTTCGCCGCGCACGATACGCTCGGCATCCCGCTGCACGTCGCCTACACCTGTTACCAGTCGTCACGACTGTCGTGCCGCTTTTGCGTCCTTCAATCGCTCGGCGACGCCCAGGCATCGGCTTCGGCACCGGCGAACCGTCCCGCGCTGCTCCACCTGGTCGGCCTCGAGGCGACCTCAACCTTCTCGTTCCAGCCCGCACGCTGGCTCGCCGACGTCGCACCGCGTCACATACCGGGTAATTTGAGGAACCGGATTTCCCTCGCCAAGGCCGATGCCGCCGAGCGGCGACGGCTCGAAGCCGCGATGCCGCCCGACCTGCGCTACGTCAAAGGCTGGCCGCCGCGCATTCCCACCATCGAGGAGGCCGGCATCATCGCCGCGTCCCGCGCACCGATCCTCTCGCGGCACGGTCTCGCCGATCTCTATCCCAATGCCGGCGCGGTGCGAGACCGCTTTTCCGACCTGATCGCGCTGAAGCGTGCCGCCTGATCCAGAGCAAGGAGCTTTCATCATGCCCGATATCACCGATCTCCCCGTCATGACGCGCGCCGACGCGATCGCCGCGGGCTTCGCCGGCTACAACGACGTGCCGCACAAACCAATCGACGTGCCCGACGGCGCGTTCACGATCACGGCGAAGACCAGCGAGGGTCGCCGCGTCACCTTCTGCTTTCTCGAATCCACTTATGGTGGCCCGCCCCGCTTCATCGACATCCAGTTCCACGACCGCGGCACCACGATCCCCAACGCCGATAACGGGGTATCACCCACCTTCAACGCGTTCGCGATCACGCGTGGCGGCAAGTTCGTCGCCGACAGTCGACCGCTCGACGAAGAGATCAAGCCCTCGATCCTCGTGCTGATGCTCGACAAGGCCGGGGAAGAACCCGCGCGATCCGCGACCAACCCGGCGCCGATGTCGGACATTGACCTCGCTGCGCTGCTGACACGCGCGGCCGAAGTCGTGGCTGCGCCCGACAGCCGGATCGCGTCGCATCGCAACACGCTTGCCGGCCAGCTCATCGCCGAGGCCGCGATCAGGCGGGCGCGCCCGTCATGACCACCCCCTCGCGCAGCGACGGGATGCACGTCGCCCATACCGCAACGGGCTGGGTCGTGTTCGACAACAGCTTGTCACACCCCTCTCGCCTCTCGGGCGCCTATCCGTCGCGCGCCGCGGCGACCGCCCGCAAGCGGGCGCTCGCGCGTGCGCTGCGCCACCAGCGTCCCGACGAAGCACCGGACGTCTGAGGAAGGGGAAGGGGGACCGGCTGTTATGAACCGGGAGGATCATCCGACCCGGTGACAACCGGAGCTGACCCCATGCGCAGCATCCTCGCCTTCTACGAAATCGACCGTGCCTGGGGCGGCCCCGAGGAAGGGGGATGGTGTGCGCCGTTGTGGCGCGAGAAAGGAGTGCGTCTGATGACGTGATGCTTGTTGGCAATGGCATCTGCCCACCGAGCTTACCGGTGCCCTCGGGCTGAAACTTCGAAAGGAGAACGGGACCATAGCATGCTCGGAAAAGGCCCAAAGTGAATAGTCGCATTGAAGCAACGGGTCAGGGCAAGACGGTTATGGTGAACGCTACACTGCGTGAAGCCCAATCTCTCGCGGCCTAAACCCTTGGCGGCGAGGAAAGCGACTGAAACCCCGCACCGACGCGTCGGGTCCACTCTACCAGCTCGGACCCGAGAAGCGGCCAAGTCCGTACCATCGACTTGACCGGCCAACCTTGTCGGCGTGACCTCCTTCGGAGGACTAGAGATGAAAAGGCCACCTAAGACCGTTAGCTTATCTCCTTTCACGCGTAACTACGGGACCGCCTGTAGCTGGTCGAGTTATCGACCTGTATGGCGGCGGAGCCGCAATATTACCCGAACACCCGGCGTAATTGCCGGGACAGCCCTTGCCTCGGTGAGGGACGGTCGGCCGTATAAGTTCGGGGTGACCCGAGCGAAAGCGCAACCGAGCGGGGGAAGTGCGGCAGCTTCGATCCAGCATCGAACCAGGGCGGAGGTCTGCTGATGCAACCCTGTGCCGCCTTGAAAAGGCTGGAATCACTTGGAACGATTGCCTTGACCGGCAAACGTGTGAACGGTGTGTTCCGACTGCTGCTATCCCGCTCCTTGTGGGTGGAAGCTTTGGGCCGCATCCAACAGAACCGTGGGGCAGAGACCCCCGGCATCGACCGTGAGGCCGTAACCGATCTCGACGAAAGCCGGATCGATGCGGTGATCGCGCAACTCTCGGCGGGCACGTATCGCCCGCAGCCGGTCAGGCGCGTCCACATCCCCAAGACCAACGGTAAAACAAGACCGCTCGGCATCCCGACTGCAACCGACCGACTGGTGCAGGAAGTGGTCAGGATGATCCTGAACGAAGTCTATGAACCGATCTTCTCTGATCGGTCACACGGCTTTCGACGGGGGCGGTCGTGTCACACGGCGCTCGACCATGTCCGCAAGACATGGAAGGGCGTGAAGTGGCTGATCGAAGTCGATGTCGAAGGATACTTCGACAACATCTCTCACGAGAAATTGTTGAGCCTGCTTGAACGTCGCATTGATGATAGGCGGTTTACCGCTCTCATCAGTGCGATGCTGAAGGCAGGGTATCTGGAGCAGCAGCGTTTCCACGAAACCTATAGTGGCACGCCGCAAGGAGGCATCGTCTCGCCTCTGCTCGCGAACGTCTACCTGCACGAGCTTGACCATTATGTGGAAGGGCTCGTCGCTGGCTTCGACAAGGGTGCCCAACGTCGCAAATCGGCGGAATACAGGCACCTTCAGCGCCGTTCCGAGTACGCCCGGAAGCGCGTGGCTGCGCTGCGTGACAAAGGGCAGGTTGATGAAATCCAACCATGGCTGGACCGAATAAAGGAGACGCTCGCGGCGATGCGCAAGCTACCCGCGACGGACCCGTTCGATCCAGACTTTCGACGCCTTCGCTACGTCCGGTACGCCGACGACTTCCTTCTGGGGGTTATCGGCAGCCGGGCCGAGGCCGAAGAGATCAAGGCCGCCATCGAGGGCTTCCTCGCGAGCGAGCTTGAGCTCCGAACGTCCCCGTTGAAAAGCGGGATCCGCGAGGCTCGGAAGGGAGCAAGGTTCCTTGGCTACGACGTGCGCACTCGCACGGCGTCCGACCGGCTCGTCAAACAACGGGCACGGACGGGCATCGTCGCAGTCAAGCGGACGGTGACGGATCAAATTCAGTTGCTGGTCCCGCGCGACAAGGTGCAATCGTTCAGCCAGAGGCACGGTGTCAACGGCGGAGCAAAATCCGGCCACGGTGGCGGTGTAAAAGTAGGCCAGCGGTCGAGGCGTGATGACGACATGGAAAGGGCCCCGATCGGGGCCCTTTCCATGTCGTCGCGACCGTTTTCTCCCGGCTATGTCGGCGGGATCTCTCCGGTGTTGGGGTCGGCCGACACAGTGGCCTGGTTTTGCTCCGCCCTTCTGGCGGAGCGCCGGCCGGCGGACTGTTTGAGGCGGTAGCTGTCGCCATTCATGGTGAGGATGGAGACGTGGTGCGTGAGGCGGTCGAGCAGCGCGCCGGTGAGCCGCTCCGAGGCGAGCACTTGGGTCCAGTCCTCGAACGGCAGGTTCGACGTGATGATGGTCGAGCCGCGCTCGTATCGCTGCGACAGCACCTCGAAGAGCAGTTCTGCGCCGGTCGCCGACAGCGGCACATAGCCGAGCTCGTCGACAATGAGCAGCTTCACGGCCGCCAGTTCCCGCTGGAGTTTGAGCAGACGCCGCTCGTCGCGCGCCTCCATCAGCTGGTTGACCAGCGAGGCCGCGGTCGTGAAGGCGACGGTGAAACCCTTCTGGCAAGCCGCCAGGCCGAGCGCGAGGGCGACGTGCGTCTTGCCCGTGCCGCTGTTACCCAGCGCGATGACGTTCTCCCGGCGCAGGATATATTCCGAGCGGGCGAGTTCGAGCACCAGCATCTTGTTGAGGCTGGGGATGGCGGTGAAGTCGAAGGTGTCGAGACTCTTCACCGCCGGGAAGCGGGCGGCGCGGATCCGCCGCTCGACCGTGCGCCGCTCCCGGTCGATGAGCTCAAGCTCGATGAGACGCAGCAGGTAGCGCGGGTGGTCGATACCGTCGCGGGCGCATTCGCGCGCGACCTTCTCATATTCGCGCAGCACGGTCGGCAGCTTGAGCTGCTTGAGGTGGTGGGCGAGCAGCACCTGGGGTGTCCCGCCGGTCGTGCCGGTCGGCATCTTGTCGCTTGTCATGCCGCCAGCACTCCATAGTCCGCCGCCCGGGTCGTCTTCACGTCCGTCCGGGGCAGGTGCGGATAGGCGGCCAGATCGAGACGGGGCGGTCGCCGTTCGATACGCGCCAGCGCGATGAGCTTCACCGCGTCGAAGCCGATGGCGCCGAGCTGCACGGCCTGTGTCACCGCGTCGGTGACGACGGCGAGCGGCAGGGCTTCGAGCAGCCGCAGCACCTGGATGAACTCCCGCTTCCCCTTGTTGCCCATACGGGCTTCCAAAAGGTGGCGCAGATGCTGGAAGATCTCGGGCAGATCCCAGCCCTGCAAGGCGGCCGCCTGGTCGAGCGCGCCGGGCTTCTGCTCGATGAGCGCGAGATAGTGCAGCGGGTTGGCGACGAAGGCGCCCTCGCCATAGCTGCGCGGATGGCGGGCGATCTCCTCGCCGGCGATGCTGATGACGACCTCGTCGACGAACCCCTTCACCAGGACGTCGCGGAAGCCGTAGGCGGTCGGCACCGAATAGTCGTTGGTCCGGTAGCGCACCAGCGCGGTCGACGACACGCGCGCCGACCGCTTCTCGCACGGCTCCAGCGGCACCGCCGGCAAGGCCCGGAAGACCTGCCGGTCGGCGGCAAGCCGCTCGGCGATGGTGTCGGCATGGCGTCCGGCATGCCCGTTCTGTCGGGCCAGGCAGTCCTTCGCCAGGCGCTCGTTCAACTCGTCGAAGCTGGCCGCCACGGGAATGGGCACCATGAACATCGCGCGGGCGTGCTTTACCAGCGCCTCGACCTTCCCCTTGTCGTTGCCCTTGCCGGGCCGGCCAAACCGGTCGGCAAACAGGTAGTGGCTGACCAGCTCGGTGAAGGCCCGCGTGCGCTCGCGCTTGCCGTCGCCGCAGATCCTCGCCACCGCAATCTTCAGATTGTCGTAGAGAATGGACAGCGGCACGCCGCCGAAGAAGGCGAAGGCCGAAACATGGCCGTCCAGGAACGCCTCGGTCGTCTCGCGCGGATAGGCCTTCACGAAACACGCATCGGAATGCGGTAGGTCCATGCAGAAATAATGAACCTTCTGCCGCACGCCGCCGATCTCGGCCCACGCCTCGCCGAAGTCGACCTGGGCATGGCCCGGCGGGTGCGCCAGCGGCACGAACGTCTCCCGGCTGCGGGCCCGACTTAGCCGCACATAGTCCTTCACCACCGTGTAGCCGCCGCCATAGCCATGCTCGTCGCGCAGCCGCTCGAAGATCCGTTTGGCGGTGTGCTGCTGCCTGGCCGGCGACAGGCGGTCCTCGCGCAGCATGGCGTCGATGACCGGCAACAGCGGCCCCAGCTTCGGCTTCTCCGGCGGCTTCGCGCGCCGGTAGCCTGGTGGCAGCGAGAACGCGCACATCTTCGCCACCGTGTCCCGGCTCAGACCGAACACCTTCGCCGCTTCCCGGCGACTATGACCTTCCACGAACACGAAACGCCGAACGGCCGCGTAGCTCTCCAAGGCAAACATCCTCGCCGCCCCAAATGGAGCAGCTTACCACTGGCAGGATTTCTCTCCGCCGCACCGGCACCTATGCCGGCGCTCCCGTGGCCGGGTTTGTCACCGCCCTACACAGCACGGCTATGGTCAGTTCGACTTGGGACGGGCTGTGCACCGTCCGGGCCTGCTTCACATGGATGATGCGGAGATCGTCAAGGTCTACAACGCCGAACTTCGCGGCTTTGCAAATTACTATGCCTTGGCCGTGGATGTGAAAGGCGCACTCAACAAGCTCGAGTTTCTCTGGCGCGGTAGTCTGTTCAAGACGCTCGCGCACAAGCATCGGACAAGCCTAATGGCTTCGCTCCGGCGCCTCAGGGTTGGCCCGGGCAGGTACGTAGTGCGTATCGGCGTTGGGAGGGATGAGAGGAGGATCGCGGTTTGGCGACTGGCGGAACTCGATCGTAGGCCGGTGTTCTGGCCGTCGGTCGACAACACGCCTCGCACGGAAGCTCTTCGGTTAAGCAGGACCAACCTGACTGACCGAGTGCTCGCCCAAGCATGCTCCGCATGTGGCGGCACCGATGGACCGTTCCATCTTCACCACAGCAACCCCGTGCGTCGCATGAGGGATGGGCCGGTGTTCCGGAGGCTTCACGCCGAACGGGCCCGGAAGACGAGGCCGCTTTGCGCGCCCTGTCATCAACTCCTTCATGCAGGGAAGCTGCCGGACTTTCGTTCTACAGTGCCCGGAGCGGAGAGCCGGATGCAGTGAAAGTTGCACGTCCGGTTCGGAGGGGGGCAGTGGGGTGTTCTCTCGTAGACGCCACCCTGCCTACCCTACGGTACGACACCGGCACCTTCGTCCGCGTGATCGCCCTCCATTACCACGACGAGGCCGCGGTCGCGGCGATGCGCCGCGCCAACCGGCTGCTCGAGCGCCTGCAGCGGCATCGCCCGCCGGTGGATTCGGCTGCCTACACCGGCGGACGCTTCCGCGCCTTCAGCTTCTCCGGCCTCCCGCCCACGCGGTTTCCCGCACGTCGCCCGGAATATTCCTGACCCAGCAGAAAGGGACCAGCCCATGTATCGCGTCCATTATTTCGACACCAGCGAAGCCGCGCATGACGCCTGTCTCGATGACGGTCCCTGCATCGAGGAAGGCGACGTTCTCGCCATCCTGTCGGAGGGCGTCATCGGTCTCGCCTCGACCGATCCGATCGCCGTCACCCTCGACCCCGGCGCACTGCGCATCGTCCGCCCGATGGCGATGGACGTGCTGCTAGCAGAACTCGTCCACGGCGCCTCCCAGATCCGCCGCGCGGTCGCGACCGCCCTCCTGCACCATTTGCCCGTGCAGCCCCATTTCCTCGCCTTCGTCGCGCCGGCGCTGCCCTATCCCTATCCGCAGACCGTCGTCGCGCTCTCGTTCGACGATATCATGCTGACGATCGATGCGATCCACCACCGTATCACGGCGCTCGAACGCCGGTTGGGGACACTCGAATCCGACAGCGCGCACGCCTTCTTCCTGCAACGCTCGATCGATCATCTGTCGGCCGCCCGGAAGCGCCTCATGCGACATCCGCGACCGCCTCGCTGAACGGCACGGCATCGCCTCGCGACGATGCCGGCACCGGCTGCGCCGGAAGGAGAGAGGGACCGGATCGGCATCCTGGACATGGGGTCCGGGCATTTTGCCGAAAGGTCACGATCATGTGCATCGATCCCAACGCCGAGCCCGTCGCCTTCGCGCTCGACACCAAACTCTGCCACCTCCTGCCCACGCTGACCGAGCCGCACCGCGAAGCCATCGCCCAGGATCTCGCGCGCACCGCCATCTTCATGGCGACCGCAATGGCGGCCGACATGGCGCAGGACGCGGTGAACGGCCTCGTGCCGATCCCGAAGATGCCGACGCTCGGCAAGCCGCCCGCACCCGCGCTGGTCCCACAGGCGCAAACGCCGCGCGATACCGTGCTGCTGACCCCCGCGGTCGCGCCCGTCGTCACGATCAAGGCCAAAACGACCGACGTCACCGTCGCCGGCTTCGACCAGCGTCAAGGCTACACGTTCGGGATCGACAACAAGTCCGACCGGCTGATCGACATCCGCCACGCCGGCAAATGCTGGTGCATCGATCCGAGCGACGAGGCGACCGACGTCGTCAGCCGCGCGATCGGCGCGCTCGCCGCGGCGCACGCCGATATCGGCACCGCGCTCACCGACCAGCTCGCCCACTGAGCACCGACATCGTCCGCCTGCCGCACGATCCACCGTCCGCGTGAAGACGCGGTCGGTGAGGGGCGCTCATCGCGCCCTGCCCGGCCGAAGGGCCGGGGAGG
>NZ_LSJO01000606.1:0-1002 GCF_001556735.1 Sphingomonas sp. CCH9-F2
CTATCGTGCGCTGTCGGTGCGCCGCGACGGTAGCGGCCTGTTGCGGGTTCTGGACGCGATCCCCGCCCGCTGACCGGCGGCCCGCCCCCCCATTGACTGGGGTTCGCGCTATTGTAGAGCATTGTCGCAACAGCGGCATGGTCCCCGCGCCCTGTTCAAGGTTAGACTATTGCCCGACCGTCGATCCATCCTGGCCGCGCGGCTGGTCATCGTCCTGTTCCGCGCGTTCGAACAGGCGGCGCGCCATGCCGATCTGACGATCCCGCAATTCCGCTTCATGCTCATGCTGCGGCGTGGCCCGCGGCGCGCGAGCGAACTGGCGGCGTCGTCCGGGATCGGCCGCCCCACCGCCTCCGCGCTGATCGCCGAAATGGAACGTCGCGGGCTGATCTATCGCCGGCGGGACGAGGCCGACGCGCGCGCCGTGGAGTTGCGGCTGACCGAGGATGGCGAACGACGCTTCGCCCGGCTGGACGAGGCGCTGGCCGGCGCATTCGAGACGCATCTGCCGGATGCGGAACGCGAGGCGATCCTGGACGGCTTCGCGGCGATGGCGCTGTTCATCGACGAGCGCGGCAAGCGGCGCCCGCCCGCCGAACCTACCGATTGACTTAGTTAGGGCCACGAACTATTCGTCTCCCTGACAATAGGAGAGGCGCCATGAAGTCGCGGCTGTGCGAGATGCTCGGAATCGAGTTTCCGCTGTTCGCCTTCAGTCACTGCCGCGACGTGGTCGCCGCGGTCAGCCGGGCGGGCGGGTTCGGCGTGCTGGGCGCGACCATCCACACGCCCGAGACCATCCACGAAGAGCTCGACTGGATCGATCGCCACTGCAACGGAAAACCCTATGGCATCGACGTGCTGGTGCCTGAAAACCTAGCGACGCGCGGTGAGCGGGGCGTGACCACGCGCGCGCTGGAAGGCCGGATTCCCGAGGCGCACCGGGCGTTTGCGGCGGGGCTTTTGGCGGAGGCGGGGGTGACGCGGCGGGCGGCGTCGGAG
>NZ_LSJO01000607.1:0-2041 GCF_001556735.1 Sphingomonas sp. CCH9-F2
CGCTTACCCCCCCAGCGGCGCAGTCCGCCGCGACGCCCGCCGGTGACGTCCACCTCCAGCGGCGGCGGCGTCGCCCCGGCGGGCGTCGCGGCGGACTGCGCCGCTGGGGGGGTAAGCGTCACCGGCGGCACGTCCTGCGCCCAGGCGGGCGCGGCGGTGGCGATGAGGGCGGGGATCAGGAACGTCAGACGCATCAGCGCAGCTTCCAATTATAGTTGATGTTGCTCCACCCCCCATTGGCGGTGGCATAATATTCGGCGGGCAGTTTCAGCGGCGAGCATCCCTTGAACGCGGCAATGCCCAGATCGACCACACGCCGCGCATAACGACGGTTGTCGTCGTCCACCCCCGACTGGCGCACCACCGTCGGCGTCGCCGACAAGGTGCCGTCGCGGTTGAGCCGCAGGTTCAGCGTGGTGACGATCTGGTTGGCGCCCGGCCCCGGATCGACCTGCCGGTCGGCGCACGGCTGGATCTGCCGCGCGATCGCCTGCTGAATCGCGGCCAGCGCCTTGCCGTCGACGCGCGCGGCCGACGGCGGCGCATCGCTGTTGCGCGCCTTGCTCGGTTCCGCGGTCAGCCCCTTGAGGAAATCATCGCCCAGCCGCCCGCCGCGCGGGCGCGCCGCGGTGGCGGCGGGCGTCTTGCCCGCGCCCTTGGACGCGGCCGGCGGCGCCTTGGTCGCGCTGGCGGCGGCGGTCGCCGGCCGGCGCGCGGGCGCCGGCTTGGCGGGCGCTTTTTCCGCCGCCGGGGGGGCGGGCTCCGGCCGCGGCTTGAGCTGCGGCACGGGCTTGGGCGCCGGGGCCGGTTTGGGCGGCGCAGGCTTGGGCGGTGCGGGCTTGGGCGGCGTCGGCCTGGGGGGTGCCGGCGCGGGCTTCGGCGCGGGCGCAGGCGCCGGCTGCGGCGCGGGTTCGGGGCGCGGCTGCGGTTCGGGCACCGGAGGCGGTGCGTCCTCGGGCTCGCCGGTTTCGGGCGCGACCGCCTGCGACGGCGGCTCGGTCGCGGCCGGCGCGGCGGCCTCCAGCGCGACCTCCTTGACCAGGCTGACCTCGACCGGCGCCTGTTTCAGCTTGACCGGGTTGGGCGTGTCGAGAAACCCGACCGACAGCAGGCCGAACAGGACGACATGCCCTGCGACCGCCCCTGCCAGCCCGATCTTCTCGGCGCGCTCCACGCCCGTCAGTCCTCGCCCACCGTCACCAGCGCGACGCGCGTCAGCCCGGCGCGGTTCAGCTCGCCCATCACCTTCATCACCCGGCCGTAATCGAGCGCCCGGTCGGCGCGCAGGAACACCTGCGGCGGCTCCTTGCCCGTCCGCGCCCCCGCGATCGCCTCGAGCCGCGGCGGCAGCGCATCGGCCGACACCTCGTCCTTGCCAATGAAGATCCGCCCGTCGCGGTCCAGCGCGATCTCGGTCGGCTGCTGGTCCTGGTCCAGCGGCTTGGCGCGCGTATCGGGCAGGTTCACCGGCACCCCCTGCGTCAGCAGCGGCGCGGTGACCATGAAGATGATCAACAGCACCAGCATCACGTCGACCAGCGGGGTGACGTTGATGTCGGCCATCGGCGCGCGCCGCCCGCGCCCGCGTTGCGAGGGAAGGTTCATCGCCATGCGCGCGTCACCGCTCGCCGTCGAGCTGGCGGGACAGCGTGGCGTGGAACCCGTCGGCAAAGCGCATCAACCGCGCCTCGATGCGGTTGATCGCATGGCTGAAGCGATTGTACGCGATCACCGCGGGGATCGCGGCGAACAGCCCGATCGCGGTCGCGAACAGCGCCTCGGCGATGCCCGGGGCGACCACCGCCAGGCTGGTGTTCTGCTGGCTGGCGATCGACGTGAAGCTGCGCATGATGCCCCATACGGTGCCGAACAGCCCGACGAACGGCGCCACCGACCCGACCGTCGCCAGCACGTTGAGCCGGTCGGACAGCTGGTCGATCTCCTTGGCGACCGCCGATCCCATCGTCGTGCCCAGCCGCTCGCGCGTGCCGTCGCGATCGATGCGGTTGCCCTGGGTCGAGCGGCGCCATTCGGTCACCCC
>NZ_LSJO01000608.1:0-8489 GCF_001556735.1 Sphingomonas sp. CCH9-F2
AAGCGATACTGGGCGCGGGACGCACCTGCCCCGACTTCGCCTATCTCTACTTCGCGGCCGGCTTCGGTGGCGGTGTCGTCGCGCGCGGGGCGCCGCTACGCGGGGCGAGCGGCAATGCGGGGGAGTTCGGCTCGGTCTTGCCCGAAGGCTGGCACCAGCCCAATCTCGAAAATCTGCGCCGCCATCTGGCGACCCGCGGGCTTATGTATGACAGCCTTCGCGTCATGCTGCGCGACCTCGATCCGATCGAGCCGGCGGTGGAGGAATGGCTCGACCTGTGTGCCCCCTCGCTCAACCTCGTGGTGTCGGCCGTGTTCGGCGCGCTCGATCCGGAGATGATCGTGCTGGGCGGCCGCCTGCCCCCGCCGCTCGCCGAACGGATGATCGACCGGATCCGGTTCAACAATCCGGCGCGCCGCGGCCATCACCGACCCGAACCGCGTCTGGTCGCCTCGACCATCGGCAGCGATGCCGAGGCGATCGGTGCCGCGATGCTGCCGATCCGGGCCGCATTCTTCCAATAGCGTCTGGACATCGATCAGGGCCACCGGGCTGCGATCATGTCGTCTTTAACACGGCGGTTCCCGATGATCCGGGCGCCCAGCGCTTTCGCTTCGCGCGTGCCAGCTTTTCGACGTCCACGATCCCCGATCGATCACGCCTTTGGCATGGCTTCGGGAACGATCGTCTTCACGATCGAGGCATCGAGCGCCTCGTAATCGTGCAGCCCGATCACATCGTAGAGTTCGGCCCGCGTCTGCATCCGCTCGACCATGTTGTGCGTGCCGCCATCGCGCTGGATCGCGGCGTACAGCTCGGCCTGCGCCTTGTTGGCGACGCGTAAGGACGACACCGGCCAGATCACCATCTTGTAGCCCATCGCCTCGAACTCCGCGGCGGTGAAGAACGGAGTCTTGCCGAACTCGGTCATGTTGGCGAGCAGCGGCACCCCCGGCATTGCGGCGGCGAATGCCTCGAACATCTGTCGACTGGTCAGCCCTTCCGGGAAGATCGCGTCCGCCCCCGCCTCGACATAGGCGCGCGCGCGCTCGACCGCGGCATCGAAGCCATCGACCCCGACCGCATCGGTGCGCGCGACGATCACCAGATCGCGCGCGGCCCTTTTGGCGGCGGCGACCTTGGCGGCCATGTCGATGGTCGGGACCAGGCTCTTGCCGTTCAGGTGCCCGCATTTCTTGGGCAGGATCTGATCTTCCAGATGGACCGCTCCGGCCCCGGCATCCTCGAACGCGCGCACCATGTGCATCACGTTCAGCGCCTCGCCATAGCCGGTGTCGCCATCAACCAGCAGCGGCAGCCCGGCCGAGCGCGCTATCTGGCGGATGAAGAAGGCGACCTCGTCGACGGTGATGATGCCAAGGTCGGGGAGCCCCATCGACGCGGTCATCGCCGCCCCCGACAGGTAGAGTCCGTCGAACCCGGCGTGGCGGGCCTGGATCGCGGACTGGCCGTTATGGGCGCCCGGCAGGCGGTAGATGCCCGGGCGCGACAGCGCGGCACGGAAGCGCCTGCCCGCGGATTCGGTCGGAAGGCCGGCGGCAACGAGATACGGCAAGGCGGTATACTCCTTCAGGCAGCGAGGTGGTCGCCGCGGGCGGCGAGCGGCACCCAGGCGAGGTCTTCAGGGCCGGTGTAGTTGGCGGACGGACGAATGATCTTGTTGTCCTGGCGCTGCTCGATGACATGCGCCGCCCATCCGCTGGTGCGCGCGATGACGAACAGCGGCGTGAACATCGCGGTCGGCACGCCCATCAGATTGTAGGAAACGGCCGAGAACCAGTCGAGGTTCGGGAACATCGCCTTGGCGTCCCACATCACCTCCTCGATGCGGGCGGCGACGGCGAACTGGCGCCGGGCGCCGGCTTCGTCGGCGAGCGCCTTTGCGACGCGCTTGATGACGACGTTGCGCGGATCGCCAACGGTATAGACCGGGTGGCCGAAGCCGATCACGACTTCCTTGGCCGCGACGCGGCGACGGATGTCGGCTTCCGCCTCGTCCGGGGTCGCGTACCGTTTCTGGATTTCATAGGCGACCTCGTTCGCGCCGCCGTGCTTGGGCCCCCGCAACGCGCCGATCGCGCCGGCGACGGCCGAATACATGTCCGATCCGGTCCCCGCGATCACCCGGGCGGTGAAGGTCGAGGCGTTGAACTCATGCTCGGCATAGAGGATGAGCGAGGTGTGCATCGCGCGCACGAAGCTGTCGGACGGCGCCTCGCCGTGCAGCAGATGGAGGAAATGGCCGCCGATACTGTCGTCGTCGGTCTCCACCTCGATCCGGCGACCATGATGCGCGAAATGATACCAGTAGAGCAGGATCGATCCGAGCGAGGCCATCAGCCGGTCGGCGATATCGCGCGCGTCGGCGACGTTGTGATCGTGCGTTTCGGGCAGGACGCAGCCGAGCGCCGATACGCCCGAGCGCATCACGTCCATCGGATGTGCCGCGGCCGGGATCGCCTCCAGCGCCTCCTTCACCGAACGCGGCAGGCCGCGCAGCGTCCGCAGCTTCTTCTTGTAGGACGCAAGCTGCGCGTCGGTCGGCAGCGTTCCGTGAACAAGCAGATGGGCGATTTCCTCGAACTCGCTCGTCTCGGCGAAGTCGAGGATGTCATAGCCGCGATAATGGAGGTCGTTGCCGGTGCGGCCGACGGTGCACAGCGCGGTGTTGCCGGCGGTCACGCCCGAGAGCGCGACGGATTTCTTCGGCTTGAAGGTGGGAACGTCGTTCATCGGCTTGGCTTTCCTCTCAGAAACTGTCGGCGGGGACGTGGACGTGACCGTCCATCAGCACCCGCGCGCTGCGGCTCATGACCGCCTTGGTGATGATCCACCGGCCGCCCCGTCGCTGAGCCTCGGCACCGACCCGCAGCGTGCCGGAGGGATGGCCGAAGCGGATCGATGTCCGCTCGCCGCCCCCGGCGGCCTCGTTGACGAGAGTGCCCGGGACCGCCGCTGCGGCGGCGATCGCGACAGAGGCGGTGCCCATCATCGCGTGGTGAAGCTTGCCCATCGACAGCGCGCGGACCAGCAGGTCGATCTCGCCGGCCAGCACCTCCCGTCCGCTCGACGTGCGGTGATCGACGGGCGAAGCGACGAAGGCGATCGCCGGTGCGCGTGTCGTTCTGGCGATCCCCATCGCCGCCGCACCGGCGGTGCGCAGCGCCTCGAACCGGGCGAGCGCCCCCGCGTCGCCGTTGATGGCGTCGCGAAGCTCGGCGCCGGTGTATCCCAGATCCTCCGCCGCGACGAAGACGGTCGGCACGCCGGCGTTGATGAGGGTCGCCGGTATCATGCCGCCCGGCACGACCGCGTCGTCCACGGTCAGCATGTCGACCGGATTGCCGGTCGGGAACAGCGCGTCCGACGCATCGGCAGGATCGACGAACTCCAGCACGATCTCGGCAGCCGGAAAGGCCACGCCGTCGAGCGCGAAATCGCCCGCCTCGACGACCCGCCCATCGGCGACGGGCACATATGCGACGATCGTCTTGCCGATGTTCGCCTGCCAGATGCGCACGGTGCAGACGCCGTCGACCGCGTGGGCGGCGTCGACATAACCGGCCGCGATCGCAAAGGCTCCTACCGCGGTCGACAGGTTTCCGCAATTGCTCGACCAGTCGAGCGCGCCGCTGTCGATCGCGATCTGCCCGTAAAGGTAATCGACGTCATGGCCCGCGCGCGTCGCCGGTGACACGATCACGCATTTGGAGGTGCTGGACGTCGCACCACCCATGCCGTCGATGTGTGCGCCATAGGGATCGGGGCTGCCGATGACGCGGCGGAACAGCCGGTCGCGCGCCTCGCCGGGCGTCTGCGCCCGCTCGGGCAGGTCCTCCAGGCGGAAGAACACGCCCTTGCTGGTGCCGCCACGCATATAGGTGGCCCGGATGCGGATCTGCGGCGTCATGCCGCCGCACTCGAAGCGAGGAAGTCGTGCGCGAAGCGTTGCAGGACACCGCCCGCCTCGTAGATCGACACTTCTTCGGCGGTGTCGAGGCGGCACAGCACCGTCACCCCCGCGCTCAGCCCGTTGGCGCGGTGGATGGTGAGCGTCAGCTCGGCGCGCGCATCCGGCGTGCCCTCCACATCGAAAGTCTCGGTTCCGTCCAGCTTCAGGTTGAGCCGGGTCGTGCCGGGCAGGAACTCCAGCGGCAGCACGCCCATGCCGATCAGGTTGGTGCGGTGGATACGCTCGAACCCCTCGGCGAGGATCGCCTCGACCCCCGCGAGCCTGACGCCCTTCGCGGCCCAGTCGCGCGACGATCCCTGCCCGTAATCGGCACCCGCGACGATGATGAGCGGTTGCCGGCGACCGAGATAGGTTTCGATCGCCTCCCACATGCGGACGACGGTGCCGTCCGGCTCGATCCGGGCGAGGCTGCCCTTTCTCACCGCACCGTCGACCACCGCCATCTCATTGACCAGCTGGGGGTTGGCGAAGGTCGCGCGCATCGCGGTCAGGTGATCGCCGCGGTGCGTCGCATAGGAGTTATAATCCTCCTCCGGCACGCCCATCGCGGTCAGATACTCGCCTGCGGCGCTGGTCGGCAGGATCGCGTTCGACGGCGACAGATGGTCGGTGGTGATGTTGTCGGGCAGGATCGCGAGCGGGCGCATCCCTCGCAGCGTCCGCGGACTGGCCGCCAGCGCGCCCAAGCCGTCGGTGTCCCAATAGGGCGGCCGGCGGATATAGGTCGATCGCGGGCGCCAATCATACAGCGGGCTGACCGGCGCGCTGTCGTGGTCCGAGCGCGCGAACATCGGCTCGTACACGTCGCGGAACTGCTCCGCCGTCACATGATCGCGCACGATCGCATCGATCTCGGCATCGCTCGGCCACAGATCGGCCAGCCGGACATCGCGGCCATCGGGAGCGATCCCCAGCACGTCCTTCTCGATATCCAGCCGGATCGTGCCCGCGATCGCATAGGCGACGACCAGCGGCGGCGAGGCGAGGAACGCCTGTTTGGCATAGGGATGGATGCGCCCGTCGAAGTTGCGGTTCCCCGACAGGACGGCGGTCGTGTACAGGTCACGCGCGACGATCTCGCGCTGAATGACCGGGTCGAGCGCGCCCGACATCCCGTTGCAGGTCGTGCAGGCGAAGCCGACGATGCCGAAGCCGAGCTGTTCCAGCTCGTGCAGCAGGCCGGCCTCTTCCAGATACAGCGCGGGCACGCGCGAGCCGGGCGCGAAGCTGGTCTTGACCCACGGCTTGCGCGTCAGGCCGAGCGCATTGGCCTTTCGCGCCACCAGCCCGGCCGCGACGACATTGCGCGGGTTCGAGGTGTTGGTGCAGCTGGTGATCGCCGCGATGATGACCGCGCCGTCCGGCATCAGCCCCTCGCGCTCCTGCGCGATGGCACCTTCGAGATCCTTCGCCACGCCACGGTCGTGAAGCGCGGCGGTCGGCAGGCGCCGATGCGGGTTCGACGGGCCGGCAAGGGTGCGCTCGACGCTGTCCAGGTCGAACGTCAGCACCCGCTCATACTTCGCGGTCGCCAGCGCATCGCCCCACAGCCCCGTCGCCTGCGCATAGGTTTCGACCAGCGCGACCTGTTCGGGCGCACGGTTGGTCAGCAGCAGATAGTCGAGCGTCTGGCGATCGATGTAGAACATCGCCGCGGTCGCCCCATATTCGGGGCACATATTGGAGATGGTCGCGCGGTCGCCGATCGGCAGGCTATCGGCACCGGGACCGAAGAACTCCAGCCACGCTCCCACGACGCGCTCCTTGCGAAGGAACTCGGTCAGCGCGAGGACGACGTCGGTTGCGGTGATGCCCTGCGGCCGCCGCCCGGTCAGCTTCACGCCGACGATATCGGGGAGGCGCATCATCGACGGGCGGCCGAGCATGACCGTTTCCGCCTCAAGCCCGCCGACACCCACCGCGATCACGCCCAGCGCGTCGACATGCGGCGTATGACTGTCCGTGCCCACGCACGTATCGGGAAAGGCGACGCCGTCCCGCACCTGGATCACCGGCGACATCTTCTCCAGATTGATCTGGTGCATGATGCCGTTGCCTGCGGGCACCACGTCGACATTGTCGAACGCGCGCCTGGTCCATTCGATGAAGTCGAAACGGTCCTCGTTGCGCCGGTCCTCGATCGCGCGGTTCTTGGTAAAGGCGTCAGGATCGAAGCCGCCGTGCTCCACGGCCAGGCTGTGGTCGACGATCAGCTGGGTCGGCACGACGGGATTGACCTTGGCGGGGTCGCCGCCCTGATCCGCGATCGCGTCGCGCAGGCCCGCCAGATCGACCAGCGCCGTCTGCCCAAGGATATCGTGGCAGACGACGCGCGCCGGATACCAGGGGAAGTCCAGATCGCGCCGGCGATCGGCGATCTGGATCAGTGCGTCGCTCAACAGCGCGGGGTCGCAGCGGCGCACCAGTTGCTCGGCCAGTACGCGCGACACATAGGGCAGCGTGTCATAGGCGCCGGGGCGGATCGCCTCGATCGCGGCCCGCGCATCGAAAAAGGTGAGCGCCGTACCGTCGAGCGGCTTCTGATAGGCAGTGTTCATCGGGTTGCCGGGTTCCATTGGGCGAGCCGCGTGGCGATCGACGCGCTCGGACGGGTGAAGGTCGAGAAGGTGAAGCGGCCGGCGGCGACCATGCAGTCGCATCCCGCCGCGTCGCACCCGCTGGCGAAGACGACGACGACGAGATCGTCGTCGCTCCGGCTGACGCACGATGCCTCGAACACCATCTCGGCCAGCTCGGCGCGCAGTTCGATGTGGTGGCAGCGCGAAAGGGAAACGCTGGCTCCCAATATCTCCCGCGCGCGTGCCGTCGCCGCCGCTACGACGCGCTGGAGAAGGTCGACACCTTGCGGCTGGGCGGTAGTAAGCATATTCGCATAATCCGCAAATGGGCGCGGCTTCACAGGGTTGAAAGCGTAAAATTCTGTGAAGAACGCTCCGCAAATCTGCGAAGGATGCGAAGATATGGCGGCGCGCAAGGCATTCATCGGGGTCCGGCTGCGCCGGCTGCGCGAGGAGCGCCGGCTGAAACAGATCGAGCTTGCGCAGGCGCTCGGCATCTCGCCCAGCTATCTCAACCAGCTCGAACAGAACCAGCGTCCGCTGACCGTCCCGATCCTGCTGAAGCTCAACGCGGCCTTCGGGATCGACGTGCAGATGTTCTCCGAGGACGAGGAAGCGCGCCTGATGACCGACATCCGCGACGCGATCGCCGATGTGGAAGAGGCGGTGTCGGTGGCCGAACTGCGCGAGCTGGCGACGAACATGCCCGCGGTGGGCCGCACGCTGGTCGCGCTGCATCGGCGGTATCGCGATGCGATTGAGCGCGGCGATGCGATGGCCGCCGAGCTAGGCGACGAATGGAGCATCGGGGACCGCGCCCGCCAGCCCTTCGAGCAGGTGCGGGACTTCTTCTACGCGCGCCACAACCATGTCGCGTTGCTGGATGAAGCCGCCGAACGCCTGTACCGCGATGCGGGCCTCAGCCCGCGCACGATTCACGACGGCCTGAGCGCATGGCTGAAGGCGCGGCACGGGATCGCCGTGCTGACCGACGTCACCACCGCGCCGCGCCGCTTCGACCCGGTTGGACGGGCGCTCACCTTGTCGGCCTCGCTGACACCGGGCCAGCGCGTGTTCCAGATGGCGACCCAGCTCGCCTTCCTCGAACTGAGCCGGGCGATCGACGACCTTGCCGACGATCCGATCCTCGCCGATGCGGAGGCGCGCCGCCTCGGTCGGATCGGCCTCGCCAACTATTTCGCCGGGGCGCTGGTCCTGCCCTATGCCAACTTCCTCGCGGCGGCCGAAGCCGAACGGTACGATATCGAGCGGCTGGGGCGGCGCTTCGGGGTCGGGTTCGAGACGGTGTGCCACCGCCTGTCGACGCTCCAGCGGCCGGGTGCGCGCGGCGTGCCCTTCTTCTTCGTCCGCGTGGATCGGGCGGGCAACATCTCCAAGCGGCAATCGGCCACCGACTTTCACTTCTCGCGTGTCGGCGGAACCTGCCCGCTCTGGAATGTCTATGAGGCGTTTGCCCAGCCGGGGCGGGTGCTGCGGCAGGTCGCGCAGATGCCAGACGGGCGCAGCTATCTATGGATCGCGCGAACGGTGACGAGCGGTTCGGCGGGCTTCGGTGAGGCCGAGAAAGTGTTCGCGATCGGGCTGGGCTGCGACCTGCGCCATGCGGGCCAACTCGTCTATTCGCGCGGCCTCGATCTCACCGATCCTTCTTCCGCGACGCCGATCGGCGCCGGGTGCAAGGTATGCGAGCGTCCCGCCTGCCCGCAACGCGCGTTTCCGCCGATCGGGCGGCCGCTGACCATCGACGAGAACACCGCCGCCCCGGTTCCCTACCCCGTCACCTGACGCCCGCGCGCGGCCCCCAAGGCCGTCCATCATACGATGATGAGGCGGGATAGCGGGCCTCAATGTGCCGCTTCAGAACCAGGTCCGTACCCCGGCCACCACGCTGATCC